>JALOLM010000074.1 GCA_025455985.1 Candidatus Nanopelagicales bacterium
CAGTCCTGCCCCCACCAGCAGCGGATCGAAGCCGAACTCCCCGCGCGCGCCCTGCAGGAAGATCCCGGACTGCCCGATCGGGAAGTTCATGTCGTCCACAGCCAACCGGATGTAGAGCGGCACCCCGCTCTGCCCGTCGACTTCGAGTTCGAATTCGAAACTCTGACCTCCGAAGAGCTCACCCATCCGCAGGTCCACCTCGCCGCCCCAGCGGTCCCGGTTCTCCAGGTAGTCGATGCGCAGGTCCCGCATCCCGCCGATCCCGGGCAGCTCGATGCGCTGGATCCGGAACTGCAAGCCGGTCAGGCGCATGCCGGAGCCGTCCACCAGGCGGATCTGGGCGTCGCCGGTCTCCTGTCGCAGCAGTTCCGGCGCCCCCGCGCCCAGCGAGAGGACGACGGGGAAGCTCATGCCGCCGGGGTCCAACTCGGCGTCCTCGATCGACGACCGCAGTTGCAGGCCGAGCAGGGCCGCCGCGCCGTTGACCGGGATGTCCATCGTGCCGCCGGGCTGCGAGACGCCCTGATGGACGTACGGCCCGGAGGCCGCCTGCAGGTGGATCGAGCCGGAGTAGATGCGGAACCGGACCTGCTGCCCGGCGATGTTCGCGTCGAGATACAGTCGCGTGGTCGCGGAGCGCTTGAGGTGCGCGACCGTCGTCAGGTCGTAGCGGATCCCGTCGCGTTGCATCGTGGTGTCGGTCCAGGCGTTGAACTCCTCGCTGCCCTGCCCGGACACGAGCAGGCCGTTGAGTTCGAGTTCGCCGCGGAAGGCCCGCTGGTCCGGTCGGCGGTTGGTGGCTGCGTCTCGTGAACAGCCTTCGATGCGCATGGCCCCGAACGTGTGCTCGCCGTACGTGAACCCCAATGGGCATGAGGTCTGCAGGCGGGGGGAGCGCTGGGCGGCAGGTGCGGCGGCCTGTGCTGCCGGCGCCCCCAGCGCGATCAGGCCCAGCGAAACTGCCCAGGCGGTGGCCAGAGCCAGGAGCGCTCGTCGCGTCGGGGACTCTTTGTCGGCAGCGACGGCGCCGCGTCCGGCGAGGTTTGAGGCCATGTCCCACAAAGTGCCACGGGCATCTGCCATGTGGCAATGGTGGCCGCGCTGGACGTAGCGGCGAGGGGTCTCGGCACTGTCTGCGGTGAGTGTTGGTCGCTGCGGTTGGAGAAGAGCGTGCGAACCCAGGACTGTTCGTGGTCAAGGCCGCGGGCAGAAACGGCGTACCCGACACCGCTAGCGGCGCTTGACGCGGAACTTCACCTTCGCCGGGGTCGGATCGGCTGAGCCATTGAGGACCGCCCGCACCCGGAACGTGTACTTACCTGGCCGCAACTTCAGCGTCCTCGGCGAGGTGCACGGCAGCCAGCCCCGTTTGTTCAGTCGGCACTGGAACGTGGCGTCCTGCGTCCCGGTGAACCGCACCTTCACCTTTGCCCGCGGTTTGCTGGTGCGTACCAGCTTCTTGGGCTTCTTGGTGATCGTGGTGTCAAGCGACGGATTCGGGGTCGGGTTCGGGTTGGGAGTCGGGGTCGCTGGGTCAACTCCTGTGATCTTGGCGACCTTGTCCACTGTGTCCAACGTGACCCACAAGGTGTTGTTGGGTCCGGCGCTGAGCTGCCGTGGCCCGGTGTTGGCGTCGAGGCCCAGGGTCGAATAGCTGCCGCCGGTGGTCAATCGGCCCAGATTGTTGGTTCCGAACTGAGCGAACCAGTAAGCCAGGTCGGTGCCGAAGGCCACGCCTATTGGGTCGGCCATGGGTGTCTCCAGGACGACTGCCGGTCCGGGGTCGGTCACCCGCCCCACGCTCTGCGGGTTCGCGATCGGGTTGCTGTAAGCCACCTGGCCGTTGGGTCCAGCCGCGATCCCCTGCGGACCGCCGCCGGTTGCGAAGGGCGTGGCGACTCCCCCCGGCGTCACCCGGACGACCCGAGCACCGCCAATTCCGTCGGCCACCCACAGGTTGCCGTCGGTTCCTGCCGTGATCCATCGGGCCTGGGTCAAGACCGTGAAGGACGTGGCGCCTGCCGGGTTGGCGGCCGGGATCTTCACGAGTTTGGTGTCCGAGCCCGTCCACAGGCTTGCGTCCGGTCCGGAGGTGATTGCCCGGGCGTCGGTGATGTCCGCGATCGCGGTGGCGACCGCGCTGTTGGGATCGGCCGCGTCGAACGTGGCCACACCCCCCGCCTGGGTCACCCAGAGTTTGCCGTCCGGGCCGGTCGTGATCCCGGTCGGGTCGTTGACGGCGGCAGGGTTGAACTCCGTGACGACCCCTGCTGGGGTGATCCGGGCGAGGTCGTTGGTGACGCCGGCGTCCAGGGTCATCCACATGTTGCCATCGGGACCCTGCGCGATCTGGTTGTTCGTCCCCACCCCGGTGACGGAGAACTGGCCCTGAGGCTGGTACGGCGGCCAGAGGCAGGGCGACGGCCGTGGCGGACAGTGCGATGAGAACTCTGGACATGTGCGTAGTAAAGCGTGAACTTCTGGGCGTGCCAACCACCCTTCAGTCGGAACCGGCATGTGCACGCCACGCGTTCGATCTGCCGGAGCGTGTCACGGGTCGAACGTACGATGGAGAATCTACCGGTCCGGAGTGGAGGTCAAGTGTCCGTCGATGTGGTCCCGAGGCATGCTACGGACGCGCGTCCGGCCTCGCCCAAGATGGGCTACATCCCTGGCCTGGATGGCATCCGCGCCATTGCCGTGCTGGCGGTCCTGCTGTACCACTCCGGGCTCGCGGCGGTGCCGGGTGGATTCCTGGGCGTCGACGTTTTCTTCGTGCTTTCGGGGTTCCTGATCAGCAGTCTGCTGTTGCAGGAGATCGAACACACCCACGCAGTGTCGTTCAAACAGTTCTACATCCGCCGGGCGCGCAGACTGTTGCCCGCTTTGTTCGCGACCCTGGCCTTGTCCGCGGTGCTCGTGCTGCTGTTCGCTCGTGATGCAGCTGCGCAATTCCGAGAGGATGCGATCGCCTCAGCGGTCTACGTCACCAACTGGTGGTACATCTCCTCGGACCTGTCCTACTTCGAAGCCATGGGCAGGCCCCCGATGCTGCAGCACCTTTGGTCGCTCGCCGTAGAGGAGCAGTTCTACCTGTTGTGGCCCCTTGTCCTGGTCTTCCTCTACCGGTGGCGGGGCAGGCCAGGCGTCGGCCGGGTTGCCTTGTTGGTGGCGCTGGGATCCACGCTGCTCATGGCCATCGGATCCTTCGTATGGAACGTCCCCGGCGCTGGAGACGCCAGTCGGCTGTACTTCGGCACGGACACCCACGCAATGGGGCTGTTGCTCGGGGCGGCACTGGCCACGGTCTGGCGCCCCGCTGCTCTGCCGCGCCGTGTGGCAGGCGGTGCGAAGGTGATCCTGTGGACGGCGGCGATTGCAGCAGTCGCCGGACTGTTCGCCATTTTCCACACCGCGGGTGAGGACAGCGCCTGGCTGTATCGGGGCGGATTCCTCGTGGTCTCGGCAATCACCGCGGTGATCATCGCACTGGCGACCCATCCCGCCATCGGATTCGGCTCTCTGTTGGCGCTGCAGCCGATGCGCTACATCGGCGAGCGCTCGTACGGCTTGTACCTGTACCACTGGCCAATATTTGTGGTCACCCGGCCCGGTATCGATGTGCCGTTCGAAGGGATTCCGGCATGGATCCTGCGGATGGCCTTGACTTTCGGAGTCGCCGAGGTCTCCTACCGATACCTCGAGATGCCCATCCGGCGCGGTGCGCTCGCTGCTGCCTGGCAGCGTTGGCGCGAACGTGGGATCGGCTATGCAGGTGCCCGAGCTGCGGGAGTGGTGGCTGGCTTCGGTGCCGTTGTACTGGCCGCCGGGGCAGCGCTGGCTGCGATTCCCGCCCCGAGTGCCAACGACTACCTGGGCGGACTGGAGTCGGTGGGTCAGGACCTCAGCGCCCCCGAGCCGGCATCGGCACGAGCCGCTTCGGACAGCGCCGACACGCCCGTGGCCGAAGGGGCGGATCTGTCCGACCAGCCCATCACCGCCATTGGCGACTCGGTCATGCTCGGCGCCAGTGGTGCGCTGGAGAGTGCTTTTGATGCCACGGTCGATGCTGCGGTCTCTCGGCAGTTCCCGCAGATCGTCGAACGCATCGCCGCTCGCAGGGCTGCAGGGCAGATGCGTGATGTGGTGGTCATCCACGCCGGGACCAACGGCACCGCCTACTGGGACATGCTCAAGGCCGCCCTCGACGGGTTGACCGACAAACAGGTGGTGCTGGTGACCGTACACACCCCGAACAGTTGGGAAGACGACTCCAACCGCAACATCCGCGGGATGGCCAACCAGTTCGACAACGTCCGGATCGCCGACTGGGCCGCTGCCTCAGACGGCCGGCGGGAGTATTTCGTCTATGACGGCACCCACCTGACGACCGAGGGGATCAAGGCCTACGTGGAGGTGATCCGCGAAGCCCTCGTGGGCGACGGGAGTCCCGCGGAGGCCGTAGCCAGCACCGGTTGATCCACAGCGGTGCGGCGGGTTGCGCGCAGCGTGGTTACGCTCGTCGTAATGCTTCGAATCGCCCTGCGCAGCTTGGCTGCCCACAAACTCCGGCTCCTGCTCACCGCAGCTGCCGTGTTCCTCGGTGTCGCCTTTGTGACGGGCATGCTGATGCTCACCAACACGCTGGACCGCACGTTCACTGACATTTTCGAGAGCGGCGCTCAGGACGTGCTGGTCACCCGGACCGCTGCCGTGTCCGAGGACATCACCCAAAGCACAGGTGATGACCAGGTCCAGCTGATCTCGCAGGACGTCGTGGACGAGGTGGCAGCGGTCGAGGGCGTCAAGAAGGCCGGTGGTGCCATCTTCCAGAACGGTGCGTATCTGCTGGACGCGTCCGGTGAGGTCGTTGGTGGTAACGGCCCGCCCTCGGCGGGTGTCAACTGGCAGCCGGACCCGGACCTCGCCGTCGCCAACATCACGCAGGGCCGCGCCCCCGAGGCCGACCAGGAGATCGTGGTCGACGAGGTGACGTTCCCCAAGCTGGACATCCCCGTGGGCGATGAAGTGACCATGGTGACCCCGTCCGGGAGGATCACGGTCGACCTGGTGGGCGTGTTCAAATACGGCGAAACCGGGGGCCTGGCAGGCGCCACGATCACCGCCTTCACACCGGACCGGGCCCAGCAGTTGTTCACCGAGCCGGGCCAGTGGCAGTCCGTTGAGATCGCAGCCGCCGACGGCTTCACCGATCAGCAGGTGGCCGACAACATCGCCACCGCGCTCGGTGATCGATACACGGTCAAGACCCGTGCCCAGCAGGTCGAGGAGTCCACGGACGCTCTGCGTCAAGGACTCGGTTTCATCACTTATGCCCTGGTCGGGTTCGCGGGCATCTCGCTGTTCGTGGCGGCGTTCCTGATCTACAACACATTCGCCATGCTGGTCGCTCAGCGCGGCCGTGAGATGGCTTTGTTGCGCGCAGTGGGGGTGTCGCGCCGGCAGGTACTGACATCAGTCCTGTTGGAGGCGTTGGTACTGGCGCTGGTGTCCGCCGTGATCGGCATCGGGCTGGGCTACGTCCTCGCGGTCCTGCTGGTGGCACTACTCGGGCAGATCGGACTGGCTCTGACTTCGGGCGTCGAGCTCACCGTTCAGGCTGTCGTCTGGGCGGCGATCCTGGCGGTCGTGGTGACAGTGGCCTCCGCGCTCTTGCCGGCGCTGCGGGCGGCTCGCACCCCACCGATTGCTGCGTTGCGCGAGGCTGCCACGCCGGTAGACAAACCCGGCAAGGTCCGCACGGCGCTGGGGACGATCCTGTTGGTGGCATCCCTGGCCGGCCTTGCCAGCGCCTACGGTGGCGACCCCGAGGTTCAACTAGTGGCGCTGTCTGCGCTGGGGCTGCTCATCGCCGTGGTGATGCTTTCGCCGTTGTTGGCGATCGCTGTGGCCAAACTCGCCTCCGCCGTCATGGGGGCAGCTGGGGTTTCGGGGCGCTTGGCCGGTCGCAACGCCGAACGTGGGCCGCGCCGGGTGGCTGCCACGGCCTCCGCGTTGCTTATCGGTCTGGCCCTGGTCACGACCGTGGCAGTCGTGGTGGCGTCTGCCCGCGAGTCCATCAATCAGTTGATCGACCGGGCGTTCGGCGCCGATTACGTCGTGGCGACGGCGACGGGCAACCCGTTCAGCACCAACATCGCCAACGGTTTGCGCGAGGTTCCCGATGTGGAGTTCGTGGTCAGTCAGTCGGCCGGACCAGCGCGTGTGGACGGTGAGGATCAACTGATCTCCGCCGTCGGCGGCGGTCCCGTCTCCAGCGTGTTCGACCTGAATGTGACCGCCGGGGAGGTCGGGGAGTTGACCCAGGGCACGGCCATCGCGGACAGCGAGTGGGCCGCGGACGCAGGTGTGTCAGTGGGGGACCGGGTCACTGCGCTGTTCCCCAGCGGCCAGTCGCGGTCGTTCACCGTGCAGGGCATCTTCGAGCCGCCCGAGGCGGGTCTGATCAGCGGGTTGGTCATCCCCAAGGAGGACTACCGTGCAGTCGGGGGTGCCTCGCAGGACACTCTGCTCTACGTCGTCCTGGACCCGGACGCCGATCCTGCGACCGCGCTGCCGGCCGTGGAAGCGGTGACCGACGAGAACCCCTTGCTGCAGGTCCTCGATCAGGCCTCGATCAAGGAGCAGAACTCCCGGACCATCAACCAGTTGCTCTACTTGATCTACGGGATGCTGGCCTTGTCGATCCTGATCGCTGCGCTCGGCGTGGTGAACACGATGGCCTTGTCCGTGCTGGAACGCACCCGCGAGATCGGCCTGCTGCGAGCGGTCGGCGCCTCACGTCGACAGGTCCGGCGCATGATCCGTTGGGAGGCCGTGCTTGTCGCGGTCACCGGGGCCCTGGCCGGCATCCTCGTCGGTCTGCTTGCCGGTACGAGTCTGCGGGCGGCGTTGTCCGGCGACGGGATCGAGATCTTGGTGATTCCGATGGCCACGCTGCTGGTCATCCTCGTGCTCGCCATCGTCATCGGAGTGCTGGCCGCGGTGCTGCCCGCCCGACGGGCCGCGCGCTTGGACATCCTCGCCGCGATCGCTGACGAGTAGTCGCCGGTGGCGCCGCTTTCACTGCACCTCGCGCCCGTCCGGGGTCCCCAGGAAATGCCCGCGTTCGCCCCGGGACTCGGGTGGCCGCTCAACCCTTCCAGATGCTGCGGTCGGCAATTCCTTTGACGGTACGCGCGGCGATCGCCAGCCACCCGGCGACCAGGAGCACCGCTGCGATCCAGGCCAGAACTGTGAAGACTTGCACGTCCCAGGCTTGGGCGACCGCGATGGTCGAGGCGGTCCACGCGCCGAACGGGAACACGAACCCCCACCAGGCCAGCGAGAAGGGCAGATCGTCATACCCCCGACGCAGGACCAGGACGGCGGCCACCAGCCACCACAGGCCGAAGCCCCACATCATCGTGGCGGTTGCGGTGAAGGCTGGTTCCGCGGATCCGCCGAGGCGCAGGACGTCCAGTCCCACCAGGCCGGCCGGTCCCATACCGATCACCAGCGTGGGAGCGAGCGCCGCGGCGGGCAGCGGGTGGGTGATGGTGCGCAGGAACAGGGCCGCTGTGACCAGCAGGTACAACACCAGGCCGATGCCCAGCAGCGCCCATCCAGCGGCCAGCAGGGACTCGGCCGCGCCCGGTAGTTCCTCTGCCAGCGGTACCAGTGCCAGTGGGACGATGATCGTCACCACCGGGGGGATGAACCATGCCCCGGTGATGTGTTCCATCGGGGTGCCTTCGCCAGTGAAAAGCGCGGCCATGAATTCCCAGCCGATGAACAGCGCCAAGACCGTTCCGACCAGCGTGAGCGAGGCAACTGCGATGACCATCGGTGTCTGCGGCAACCAGCCCGTCCCAACCCGGGCCAAGGCGACCGCCCATGCCAACATTCCGCCTGCCGCAGTGGCGGTCATGCCGCCTTTGACGGGATGGCGCAGGTCGGCCAGTGCGGCGCCGCGGTGCCTGATCCACCGTGCTGCGGTGAGGCTCAGGACCGCCGCGGCCAGCAGCGAGGTGACCGCCAACATTGTTCGCGACATCCAGGTGGGCCAGCCGATGGCGGCCATGACCACCGCGATGATGGCGGTGCCCATGACGGCTCCTCCCCAGCCCGGAGCGAACGACTCCAGCCGGAAGCTCACCTGTTGCTGTGTTCGGACTCCACTGGGGGCAGGCTGATCCTGCACGTCATCTCTCCTCGTAGTCGAATGGCAAGTGCCCACGCCAGAAGTGCCAAGCCGACCAGCGCCAGATACGGCTGTACGGGGGCGAAGAACTGCAACGCACCGGTGCTGCCCAGGGCGATGAGCGCGATCTTGTTGCATACCGGGCAGCCGATGGCGAGGTAGGACAAGAACGCTCCCAGGGTGCCGCGCTTGTCCAGGCCGTGTTGCTGCCCTTCGGTCACATACGTGGCAGTGAGCAGACCCGTCAGCGCCGCCGTGGCCACGAGCACCTCCATGGCCCAGGTCGTGGGTTCGATGCTGCGTCCGAATACGGGGTTAGGGATGACAGCTGTACTCAGCCCGAGCGCTAGGTAGGTGACAGCAGCGACAGCGCCAGCGACCAGCCAGCGACGTGCGCTCCACTGCGCGAACGCTGTCAGAGGGCAAATGGGCACGTCCCAATAATACCCTGAGGGGGTATCAGGCGGTGACCGACCTGCGGGCGCCGGCCTCGACGACGATCAGGCTCACGGTGACGGTCACTGCGATCACGTTGGTGATGATCATGGGCAGGTCGGGTCGGGCGAGACCGTAGGACAGCCATAGCGCCTGACCTGCCAGAAGCAGGCCAAGAGTTCCCATGGAAACCTCGGACACCAAGCCCGCGCGCCTGCGTTGCACGGACTCGATCAACTGCGGCACGGTGGTCATGATTCCGCAGAGCACGCCGATAGTGGAAGGAACGCCGGCGGGGGTGTTGACCAGCAGCGCGACGCCAGCGACTCCGGCTGCCAGCGGCGCCGCCACCGCCAAGAGCAGACCCCAGCGGCGCTGCCGCCGCAGCAGCAGCATGATGACCGGCAGCGTGGTCGCCACGAACGTGACGTTGCCGATGATGATGGCCGGAGCCTGCAGGATCAGTCCGTACGCCAGCCACGCCACCCCCGACACCCCGAAGATGCACCAGGTCAGCAGGCTCACGCCCGCAGCGCTGTGATCGCGGGTGATGCGCACGATCTGTGGCAAGGACATGGAGGTCATCAGCACAGCCCCCGCGTAGCCGAACCACTCCGCGTCCATCGTCCCAACTTAGCCGCCGCAGCAACGGCCTGCGGGTTGAGTGCGAGGTGCCCGTCGAAGCGCAGTAAGAGTCTTGTCGCCGACCAGACGGGCTGCGGGTAGATTGGGTGGAGCAAGGGGAGCTCGGGACAGCCGGGCTGAGAGGGTCACCGTGAGCGTGGCCGACCCACCGAACCTGATCTGGGTAATGCCAGCGGAGGAATTGTGAACAAGGTGCTGATCCTGCCAGTTGTGATCCTTCTGGGTGCCTGCTCCTCGGCGCCGGCCCCCACGCCGGAACCGCCCGACGAGGTGATTCTGCTGACCCACGACTCCTTCGCGATGTCGAAGAAGGTGCTGGCCGACTTCGAGAAGGAGTCCGGCTTCGATGTCAAGGTCGTACAGAACGGCGACACCGGACAACTTGTCAACTCGGCGGTCCTGTCCGCCGGTGCGCCGCAGGGCGACGTTCTGTTCGGCGTAGACAACACATTCCTCAGCCGTGCGCAGCAGGCCGGGGTCTTCGCCGACTACACGGCCGCGGCCGCCCCGGCGGATCTGGTCCAGCCGGGCGTCACGCCGATCGACACGGGTGCAGTGTGTCTGAACTACGACCGGGAGTACTTCCAGGGCAAGCAGCCCCCGAGCAGTCCTGCTGATCTCGTGAAGCCCGAGTACCGCGATCTGACGGTTGTGCAGAACCCCGCCACCTCCAGCCCCGGCTTGGCGTTCCTCATGAGCACCACCGCGACCCAGCCGGATTGGCAGCAGTACTGGCGCGACCTCAAGGGCAACGGGGTCAAGGTGGTCGACAGTTGGGACAACGCCTACTACCAGCAGTTCTCCGGCGGTTCGGGGGAGGGCGAGCGTCCGATCGTGGTGTCCTACTCGACAAGCCCTGCTGCCGAGTCGATGTTCAGCAAGGTTCCCGGTAGTCAGCCGCCGACCGCGAACGTCGATGCCGAGTGCTTCCAGCAGGTGGAGTACGCCGGGGTTCTCGAAGGTGCGGCCAACCCTGAGGGGGCGCGGGCGTTGGTCGACTTCATGCTCAGCGCTGCCTTCCAGGACCAGGTCGGCGAGCAGATGTTCGTCTACCCGGTCATCGAGGGGGCGCAAGTTCCTGAAGCATTCACCGAGTACGCGCCCGAACCGGCCGATCCGGTGGTGATGACGCCGGAGGAGATCGCCGCCGGACGCGACGATTGGATAGACCAGTGGTCGGCGATCATGGGGCAGTGAACGCCCGGCGCACCGCACTGCTCGCCGGACCGCTGGCCTTCCTGCTGCTGCTGTTCCTCGTCCCGCTCGCCGCGGTCCTGCGTGCCGGGCTGGCTGACGGGCCCACCGCGCTGTGGGGCACGCTGGTCGCGTCGTC
>JALOLM010000410.1 GCA_025455985.1 Candidatus Nanopelagicales bacterium
CTGCGGCGGGACTTGGAGGCGCCGCCCGAGGGTGCCGCCGCATTGCCCCCGCGGCCTCGGACCGAGCCCAAACCCCAGCGGCAGCCCCGCGTCTCGCGCAAACGCGCCAACAACCTCGTCGTGACCAGCGGAGCGTTGTCCGGCACCGTGATCCCGCTGGGAACCGCGCCCATCACCATCGGCCGGGCTCCGGATTCGACGCTCGTGGTGGAGGACGAGTACGCCTCGGCGCGCCATGCCCGACTGTTCCAGCACGAGGGCCAGTGGGTGGCCGAGGATCTCGGCTCGACCAACGGCACGTGGATCGGCAAGACCCGGCTGACCGCACCGACCGTTCTGCAGATGGGTCAATCGCTACGGGTGGGCCAGACCGTTCTCGAGTTGCGGAAGTAGCCCATGCCTCTGGTCTTCCGCTACGCCGCGCGCAGCGACGTCGGGTTGGTCCGAAAAGGCAATGAGGACTCCGGGTACGCCTCGGACAACCTGCTGATCGTCGCCGACGGCATGGGCGGACACGTGGCCGGGGAGATGGCCAGCGCGACGGTGACCGCAATCCTGGCGGGGCTTCCCATCGCCGACAGCGAGGACGTGTTGACCCAACTGGCCGACGCCGTGCGCCGTGGACGAGGCGCAACTGGAGATGCGCCACATCATCGCCGACCAGCCCGACTTCCAGGGCATGGGCACCACAGTCACCGTCGTGTGCTGGCAGGGTGACCGCGCTTCGATCGCCCACGTCGGGGACTCCCGGGCGTACATGCTGCGCGAGGGCCAGCTGCTGCGGCTGACCAAGGACCACACCTACGTGCAGACCCTGGTGGATGCCGGCCAGATCACCGAGGAGGAAGCGGCCACCCATCGCCGCCGCAATCTGCTGATCCGCGCGATCGACGGGATCAACACCGTGGAACCCGACTTGAGCATCCGCGAGGTCCACGCCGGCGACCGGATCATGCTGTGCAGCGACGGCCTCTCGGGTGTGCTCAATGATGCCGAGATCCATGAACTGCTCAGTCGCAGTGATCCGCCCGGCGCGGTGACCTCCCTCGTGGACGCCGCCATCGAACGCGGGGCCCCGGACAACGTCACATGTGTGGTGGCCGATGTCGCCCAGGTCGACGAGGTGCCCGGAGGTAACCGCCCGGTCGTGGTCGGTGCGGCCGCCGAACCGCGCACCCGCTCCCAACTGCCCGGGGTCGACTTCCCGCAGGATGCGCAATTGGACCAGTCACCGGCGCCTGCTGCGGCAACCCCACTGGCCGTGCCCACACCGGCCGCTCCCCGCAGGCGGCGCCGGTGGTGGATCGCGGCCTTGGCTGTGCTCGCCCTGCTCCTGGGACTGTTGGGGCTGTCGTGGATGTGGGTGTCCAACCAGTACTACGTCGGGGCCACGAACGGCTTCGTCACCGTGTATCGCGGTATCCCGCAGAACGTCGGTCCGGTGGCGCTGTCGCAGGCCGTGGAGACCACCTCGATCCCCAGCGTGCAATTGCCGACCTACGCCCAGGAGTTGGTCAACGCCACGATCGCCGCCTCCGACCGGGCCGACGCCGACCGGATCGTCGCGATTCTCGATGAGCAGGCCGCGACCTGCCGGACCAAGCCCAAGACCGAGGGCTGCCCGGGTGCCACGACCGCACCGAGCCCAACCGCCACCCCGAGTCCGGCGGTGACGCCGTGAGCCAGCGAATGTTGCGTTGTTGCGGGTCTAATCCCGCGAATGTGGTGTTGTTACCGATCTGCACACCCAGAACCAGCAACAACACAACAACTGGCCACCCACGCCTGCCACAACGCAACAATCCACACCCCAAGGCAACCTTGACCGACCGGAGCCGCGCATGAAACCGCGCCGCACCGAACTGGGCCTGCTCATCGTCGCCTGGGCGATCGGGGCGGTGTGTTACGCCACCGTCGATCTCGCCACCCTCGGGGAGCTGCCGGTCAACACCGTGGCCCTGCTCATCGGCAGTGCCGCCATCCTGCTGATCGGCCACATCGTGGTGCGTCGCCTGGCACCGCACGCTGACCCCGTTCTGTTCCCGGTGGCCGCCATGATCAACCTGCTGGGCCTGGTCATGATCCACCGGTTGGACGTCGCGGAGCGCCTGCGGGCGGAGGCCAACGACACCAAACCCCCGTCGTCGGATGCCGTTGCCCAAGCCACCTGGGTGCTGGTGGCACTCGTGCTGTTCACCCTGGTGCTGTTCTTCGTCACCGACCACCGAAAACTGCAGCGCTACACGTTCACCAGCCTCGTGGCCGGTGTCGTGCTCCTCCTACTGCCGCTGCTGCCGATCGTCGGCACGAGCATCAACGGCGCGCGGCTGTGGATCCGGCTCGGACCGTTGTCGTTCCAGCCCTCGGAGCTGGCGAAAGTCGCGCTCACGATCTTCTTCGCCGGGTATCTGGTGCGAAAACGTGAGGCGCTGGCCACCGTGCGCCGCAAGTTCCTGGGCCTGGGCTTCCCCCGCGGGCGTGACTTCGGTCCGCTGCTGGTGGCCTGGCTGCTGGCCTTGGGCGTGCTGGCCTTCGAACGCGACCTCGGCACCGCGCTGATGTTCTTCGGCGTTTTCGTCATCCTGCTCTACGTCTCCACCCAGCGCCGCAGCTGGTTGATCATCGGCGCCGCACTGTTCGCCCTGGCCGCGGTCCTGGGCTACCTGGCCTTCGGCCACGTCCGCTTGCGCGTGCAGATCTGGCTCGACCCATGGGCCTACGCCAACGACCAGGGCTACCAGCTGGTCCAGGCCCTGTTCGGCCTGGCCAGCGGGGGGCTGTTCGGAACCGGCCTGGGCCAGGGGTACCCGCTGTTCATCCCCTTCGCCAAGACCGACTTCATCTCCGCCGCCCTGGGCGAGGAACTGGGCCTGGCCGGCATGATGGCTCTGATCATGCTCTTCGCGATCCTCGTCGAACGTGGCCTGCGGACCGGGATCGCCTGCCGCGACCCATTCGGCACCCTGCTGGCGGTCGGGCTGTCGAGCGTGTTCGCGCTGCAGGTCTTCGTGACCATCGGCGGCGTCACGCGCCTGATCCCGCTGACCGGTCTGACCACACCCTTCCTGTCCTACGGTGGCTCGGCGCTGGTCGTGAACTGGATGATGGTCGCGCTGCTGCTGCGGATCAGCGACCGGAACCGCCGTCCCGCGGTGATCGCCCAGAGTGCCGATGAGGCGCTGACGCAGATGATCCGGGTGGGGATCGACCGATGATCCG
>JALOLM010000075.1 GCA_025455985.1 Candidatus Nanopelagicales bacterium
GGCGTGATGAATCCGATGTAGGCCAGGTCGAGCCAACGAGGCTGCACCCGGCCGCGGTTACGAATGAGCATCCGCGTACGGTCCTCCCCGACCGGATCCAGTGCGAAGGTCCACACCCAGTCGAGGCTCGCCCCGAACTTCAAGTCCCAGCCAGGCGGGAGATGTGTCGTGGAGTGCAGGACCAGGACCCGCGGCGCATCCGCCCGTTCCACGACGAACTGCGCGGTGCCCGGCGGACCGTCCGGGATCGTGTCCCCCACGCCGAGGTTGCGCACCCACTGCGGCTCAAGGCGTTCGGCGCTGGGCAGGTTGTCCGGGAACAACAGCTGGTCGACCCATCTCGGGGTGTACCAACCGCCGCGGTGCCAGCCGACCTGCGTCAACCACGGCCACACCTGCTCCGGTGGCGCGTCAAGCGTGGCGGCATGGTTCGTGACGAAGGAGGGTTTGACGATCAACTCGTCGCCGGGCAAGCTCCGGATGCGCTCATCACGCGTTGAGCCCGACGTCCGACCGAGGTGATACAGGACTCCATAACCCGTCAGAGCCCCACCGAGCAGAAGTGGCGCGATCGATCGCCGAACCGAACTCACACGGCCAGGATAGATCGCCCGGGACGCATTATCAGCCCGCCAAGGTGCCGGCGAAAACCTGCCATGCCAACAGCGACTTGGCCACCAGGCTCAGCGTGATGTAAGTGCGTTCTCCAGCGAGGTAATCGGCCCAGCGCCCGACTTGCTTGTACTGCAGGTATTGGACCAAGGCGAAGATGTTGAAGAACACGAACAGCGACACGATGATCCCGTAGACGAAAGCCGGCGGTTCGGCTGATGAGGTCGAACCGGGAGCCACAACGAAGAACGCGATGATCAGCCACGGGACGATACCCACCATCGATCCGAAGATGAATGGCAAGAACCCGCCGCCGGGTCGCTCGTAGTCCTCCTGCAGCCAGCCGAAGAAGATCATCGCCGCATTCACCGCGAAGATCGCTGCCAGTGCCGCGACATCGGTCAGGCCAGTGATCTGTGCGATCAGCACGATCATCATCGACGAGGTCAGGGAGTACTCGACCCAACGCGCGCGGTTGCGCTGCCGGGCCAAGTCCGCGGCATAGCCCTTCGACCAGACCGTCGCCACGATCAGTAGCGCGAGTCCGGACAAAGCCAAGAACCCGGCCACGCCCAGCCCGATGGGGGTGTTCAGCAACGTGACGGGCGCGCCGGGGGTGGTTCCGGGAGGTCCTTCGAGATACGAAGCGGTGACCGGCAGCGTGAAGTCGTTGGACAGCGCAAACACGGCAACGGCTTGGACGAGCAGGATCAGTCCGACCACGATGTTGTACCGGCGCAGACCGGCCAATCGGGCCGGCTCGACAGCTGCAGGTGCTGGCGCGCCAGCGGTTGATTGGCTCATGGGCCCCACGCTAGCCGCCCGGCAAACCCCGCCGGCGTGACCGACTCGCGGCTACGATGCGGACACGGATCACAGGAGGCAGCCAGTGTCCGCTCGAGACCCCCGTGGCGACGCCGGAACGCACAAACTCCGCGTCCACATCAATGGAATCGATCAGGGACTCATCCTGCAGGGCCAAGGCCCGGATCGACCGGTGTTGCTGTTCTTGCACGGCGGGCCTGGAATGCCGGAGTTCTGGCTGACACAGCGGTATCCGACACGAATGACCCAGGCTTTCACCGTCGCCTGGTGGGACCAACGCGGCGCCGGCCTGTCCTTCGACCCGACCATCCCGGCGCAGACCATGACCGTGGAGCAGTTTGTGGCCGACACGCTCGCAGTCAGCCAGTGGCTGCGGGACCGGTTCGGCACGCAGAAGATCTACATGCTCGCCCATTCCTGGGGAAGCTTCATCGGTCTGCAGGCCGTCGCGCGTTCACCTGAGCTCTTCCACGCCTACATCGGGATGGGCCAGATCACCAACCAGTTCGCGTCCGAGCGCGAGGCCTACGCGTACCTGCTCTCGAGGTATCGCGAGAACGTCGATCGGCGCATGGTCCGACGACTGGAGAAGGCAGCCATCGGCTCCCAGCCGCCCCTGCCCCGCGCGTACATGGCCCTTCGCGACCCGGCCATGCACCGGCTCGGCGTAGGCACGACCCGCGACATGCATTCAGTGCTCACCGGACTCTTCCTGCCGTCCCTGCGCTTTCCCGGATACACCTGGCCGGAGAAACTCAACTTGTGGCGGGGCAAGCGGTTCTCCAGCCGGTTCGGTCTCTGGGACACGATGCTGGCCACGGACCTCGCCGCACAGGTCCCGGAACTGCAGGTCCCCGCGTACTTCCTGCACGGCGTCCACGACCACACCGTTTCCTACAGCCAGGCGAAGACCTACGCCCAGATGCTTCGGGCGCCCCGGGTCGGCTTCTACAGCTTCGAAGACTCAGCTCACAGCCCGGCGTTCGAGGAACCCGAGCGGACTCTACGCGTACTGGAACGCGACGTTCTCACCGGCAGAACGGACCTCGCCGACACCCTTTGATGAAAACAGGGTCGAAGGACCTTCCACCGCCACTCGCCGCCGTGGATTGCCTACCCTGCCGTGGCCACTGATCCCTGCGTGGTTACCGATTTCGGCGCCGCATTCGACTGACGGTAGCGCCGCCCCCGACGTCGTTACTGGGTGCTAGACGACGCCGGCTCGTCCGGCACTTCCTCACCGAGATGGATCGTCATCGGCTTGCGAAGGAACCGCGTGATCCACAGCAGCACGACCACACCGATGGCGAACCAGATGATTCCGTATCGTGTCGATTCGGCTGAGAGGTAGACCCACAGCAACACCGTCAGCGCCACACCGATCCCGGGCAGGACGATGTTGCGCCAGATGTCGCGCGCGGTCTTGACCTCCCGCTGACGGTAGGCGAAGAACACGATCACGGTCAGGTTGACGAACGTGAACGCGATCAGGGCCCCGAAGTTGATCAGCGAAGCGATGAAGTCCAGGTTGAACGCGATCGCGCCCAACGAGACGACCCCCACGAAAATGATGGAGTACGCGGGCGTCTGGAAGGTCGGATGCACGTAGCCGAAGAACCGGGAGATCGGGCCTTGTCCGTTGCGACCCATGACGTATAGCAAGCGCGAGACGGATGCGTGCGAGGACAGGCTCGAGGCCATGGTGGCTGCGAAGGCCGCCGCGGTCAGTAAGATCTTGAAGAGTTGCCCGCCCACGTTGAACGCGATCTCAGGCAGTGCGCTGTTCTCCAATGACTCCTGACTGAAGTCCGAGACGTCCGGGAACATCGACTGGGTGAACCAGGCTGCGGCCAAGAAGATGCCGCCACCGATCAGCAGTGCCAGGAGGATGGCGCGAGGTACCAAAGAGGGCTCCTTCGCCTCCTCGGTGTACATCGTGATCGCGTCGAAACCGATGAAGGAGAACGCCACGATCGTGGCACCCGTGATGACCAGGCCGAGATCGACGCCGTCGTGCCACGCGGGGTCCATCGAGAAGATGGTGCCGTTGCCCGCCCCATTCATGAGAGCTCTGATCGACAGCAGGAAGAAGACACCGATCAGGACCACACAGAAGGTCACCAGGATCATGTTGATCCGGGATGTGTTGGTCATGCTCACGGCCACCATGGTGGTGACGATCGCGACGTACACGACCACCCAGATCCACTCCGGGGCGCCGGGGAAGAACGAGTACATGTAACTACGGATGATGAGCGCGTTGACCAGCGGCAACAGCAAGTAGTCCAGTAGCGCCGCCCACCCGATGAGGAACCCGAGGTTGGGGCTAATGGTCGCGGAGGTGTAGGTGTAGGCCGAGCCGGCGGAAGGGTAGACGCGCGTCATGCGTCCGTAACTGATCGCAGTGAACAGCATCACCACCAACGCCATCAGGTAGGAGGTGGGAACCACGCCGCCGGTCTCCTCCGACACGATGCCGAAGGTGTCGAACACCACGGTCGGAGTCATGTACCCCAGACCGAGCCCGACGATCGCCCACAGGCCGAGGGTCCTCGCGAGGTGAGCGGACTTGCCCTTTGGGGCAGTAGCGCTGGTCGTTTCCTCGGCGGCCATTTGGGACTCCCTCCGCCCATCGGAACTTCTTACCGCCTCAACATAGGGCCTCGGAGGGCTAGATTGAGTGTTTATGAGGTACATCGTTGGATACGGACCCCAGCAGCGCGGTGTCGACGCCATCAACTTGGCGTCCACCCTGGCCCGATCATCGGGGGCCAGTCTCGACCTGGTGGTCGTGCTCCCCGACGACGCTCCGACGTTCGACATGTACTCCCCTGATCACGCCTACAACACCGAACTGCGCAAGCAGGGGACCGAGTGGCTCGAGGACGGTCTCGCCCGCGTGCCCGCAGATGTTCGCGCCGAAGGTCACCTGGTGAACGCCGAGTCGGTCGGTGAAGGGCTGGTGGAGAAGGCGGAGGGGTCCGGCAAGGGCGGCGAGACGGGCATGATCGTCGTGGGCACCTCCCACCACGTCCGGCTCGGCAGCATCGCCGACGCGCTGTTGCACTCCGCCTCCGTGCCCGTGGCACTGACTCCAGCCGAATACGAGCCGCAGGAAACCATAACCCGGATCACCTGCGCGACCGGGGTTCGGGAGGGTCACGAGGTCCTCGTGAAGTTCGCGATCCAGGCCGCCTGCGAGTGGAAGGTCCCCCTGCGCCTGATGTCGCTCGTGGCAGTCGGCGAGTCCGGGTCGGAGGAACGGCGTCAGGAGTGGACCGAACTCGCGGAACTTCACATCGCGACCATCGCGCAGAAGGCCGCGGAGCAGATGCCCGCCGAGTGCCCCGTGACGACCGTCGTCGGGCAGGGCGACACTCTGGTGGAGGCCGTCAACGCCCTCGAGTTCTCGCCGAGCGAACTCGTGATGGTCGGGTCGAGTCGCCTGGCACAGCCGAGACGGCTGTTCATCGGACGCACCGCCACCAAACTCATGCGACTACTGCCGGTTCCGATGATCGTGGTTCCGCGCGACTACGACCCTGACGAATCCTGAGTCGCCGCCACTGCTGTCACGCGGCCTCCGCAAGGGCCTTGAAGTTGGCTAGCAGGGTCTCCAGGAAACCCTCATGACTCTTGGCCATCCAGCCCTCCAGGGTCTTGCCCACAGCAGGGGCTTTGACGTGCCACTCGCCCTGGCCGGTCATGATCGTGCCGCCTTCACCGGCCTTGAACGTGAATACCCACACCGGCTTCTCCGGACCGAATACGACCTGGGCCACGATCTTCTCCGGCGGGATCACCTCTGTGTACTCGATGTGTCCCTGGAAGTGCACACCCAGACCGTGGGTCCAAATCTCAGCGCTGGTTCCCACGCCGTCCGGCTTCAATTGCACGTCCCTGAGCGCCACCTCCGGCGAGCACGCCCAGAACTTCCCTACGTCGGTGGCAAGGTCGAACACCTTGTCCACCGGTTTCTTGATCGTGATGCTCCGCGTCAACGTCGCCATGATTAACCCCTCTCAGACTTCGTCAGGAAGGAGTTTCCCCACTTCCATTCTACCCTCGGCGGCGGGGATCCAGACGGCATCAAAGACAGCGAAATCCCTGATCAGAGGCCAGATGGACTAGCTTGCCGCCCGATGCTCGCTCAGTCGTCGGCTCGGCTGACAGACTGGACACATGGCCCTGGCAGAGGCGTTCTCCTTCGACGACGTGGCTCTAGTCAAAGACGGCCATCGCATTCTCGACGGGGTCAGCGACCACATCCACAAGGGCGCTACGACAGCGATCATCGGCACCAGCGGCTCCGGCAAGTCCACCTTCCTGCGCCTGCTCAACCGCTTCGAGGAACCCACCGAGGGCAAGATCCGGCTCGATGGAAGACCACTGGACTCCTACGACGTCCACGCCCTCCGCCGCCGGGTCAGCCTGGTGGCGCAGCGGCCGACGATGCTCACGCCCAGCGTCGGTCAGGAGGTTCGCGTCGCGTGCCCCACCCTGAGTGATGCCGAGGTGCTGCAACTGCTGAAGCGGGTTGCGTTGCCGGACATGGCGCTGGATCGCGCAACATCGACACTGTCCGGCGGCGAGCAGCAGCGACTGGCCCTGGCCCGGTCGCTGGCGGTCGGTCCAGAAGTCCTGCTGCTGGACGAACCCACGAGCGCATTGGATGAGCACTCGGCAGCAGCGGTGGACGCGGTGATCCGATCGCTGGTCACCGAAGACCTGACTGTCGTACTCGTCAGCCACGACCTGGACCGCGTCGTGGAACTCGCCGACAAGGTTCTGGTCCTCGAAAACGGCCGACTGGTTGAACGCGGGGGGCCGAGAGATGTGAGGTACTTGCGATGAACCCCTCCCCTCAAATCCCGGACTGGCTCGGCGTTGCCGCGTCGGTGCTGCTGGTGGGCATTGCAGTAGTCGCATCATCGTGGGCGCGGCTGGGACTCACCCGCGATCTCGTCTGGGCGGCCCTGCGCGCCTTCGTGCAACTCCTCGCCGTGGGCGCCCTGCTCACGATCCTGTTCGATCGCGCGGGGTTGCTCGGGGCTCTGGCCTGGGTGACGGGAATGGTCGTGATCGCCGGCTTCGTTGCCGCCGGACGGTCCCCTGAACTCCCCCGGCGACGCCCGACCGCCTGGGTCGGCGTGGGCGCCGGGGTGGCGACGACGTTGGGCGTCCTGCTGGTCCTGGGCGTCATCGAGCCCACACCGTCCGTGGTGGTACCGGTCGGGGGCATGGTCGTCAGCGGTTCGATGACGGCCACGAACCTGACCATGCGACGACTGGCCGATATCGCCCACCAGCAGCGTCCCGACATCGAGGCACGTCTTGCCCTGGGGATGACCGGCGGCGAGGCGATGACCCCGCATCTTCGGCAGGGAGTGAAGACAGCACTTCTGCCCGCGATCGACTCCACGAAGGTCGTCGGTCTGATCGCACTGCCCGGCGCGATGACCGGACTGATTCTGGCCGGTGTGGAACCCATCGTCGCGATCCGCTACCAGATCGTCGTGATGTACATGTTGCTCGCCGCTGCCGCGGTGAGCGCAATTGTGGCGGCGCACCTCACCCGGAGGGCGCTGTTCGACGATGCAGACCGTCTGTATCGGGTTACGCCTCCCGCGTAGTCGACCCGGGCGCCACAACCGACGAACTCAGCCCTGCGGGAAGGATCCGCTGGGCTGCCGGTAGGCCTGCAGCTCGGCGCGTCGCTCCTCAGTGAAGTACTCGTCGAATCGGCGCTGCGCATCGTCGCCGAACAGCAACTCGCACGCCTCGTGAATGCCGTCGGCGTCGCGCACCTCGTCGTGGTCGAGCACCAAGGCGATCTTGCTGCGCCGGCGCAGGAAGTCGTCGAGTTTGGTGATCATCTCGGTCTGCGCGGCGTAGAACAACTCCACCCGCACATAGTCGGCGTCCTCGATGATCTCGTCGGCCATGCTCGGATCGTCACGTAGCGCTTCGAGCATCGCGAAGGCCCGCAGACCGTAGCGCCGCCACAACCGGGTGGACAGGGTCTCGAAGCTTGCCCGTGTGGTGATGCGGTCGAGGCCCATCAGCCGTGCCTGCCGAAAGAACTCTTCGCGCGTGGCCTTCGGTGGCTCGCCGTACCAGGACTTCTTGTCCTTCGTCAGCGGCACACCCAACTTCTTGACCAATGCGCTGACCTCGTTGCCGATGTTCACGCAGTCTGTGAGTTTGCCACCGAAGACGGTCACCCACGACCGAGCCGCATCCACCTCGAGTGCATGCTTGCGCGACAAGGACGTCCAGTCCGTCTCATCCGAGGTGGTGTTGTCCACTTCCACCACCAGAGGCCGCACGCCGCTGCGGGTGGAGATGATGTCGCGCGGGGTCAAGGGCGTCTGCAGGTCCAGGCGTTCATTGATCTGGGTGAGCAGGAAGTCCCGGTCCTCATTGGTGACGTCCGTGACCGGGTCGGTTACCCGCTCGTCGGTGGTTCCGATCATGGACCTCGTGCCCATGGGGATCACGTAGAACAGCCGCTGGGTGTCGTCGAAGAACGCCAGCACGCGTTCCTGCTTGGACAGCCTCGGGACTATCAGGTGGATTCCCTTGGAGAACACGATTTTGTGTTTGGTGGTGATGCCGTGCGCCGCATTGATGGGATCGACGAACGGACCGGCCGCATTGACGATGATCTTGGCTTTGGCGGCGAACTCCTCGCCGGTGTCTGTGTCGCGCATCTGCACGTGCCAGCGTCCTTCTTCGCGAGTAGCCGACTCGAAGGACACGTAGTTGGCGCAGGTCGCCCCGGAGTTCAACGCCGAGCGGATGAAACCGAACACGAACCGGGAGTCGTTGTCCACGATGTAGGCGTCGGAGTACTCGATCCCGCCGAGGAGGTTGTCCGTGCGCACGATCGGCTCGCGCGTCCGG
>JALOLM010000411.1 GCA_025455985.1 Candidatus Nanopelagicales bacterium
CGCCCAGATATCGCTGTCACTGGTCAGCGGGAACACCGACGCTCCTGGTGTCTATGAGGGGCTTGACGCCCTCACCGATGGTCTGACTGCGACGATCAACGGCCTGGTGAAACTGTCCAATGGGGCGGCCGAGTCAGCCGGTGGCGCGAATCAACTCGCGACGGGCACCCAAGACCTCACCGAGGGTCTCAACGACCTCGCCGACGGTGCCGAGGATCTCGCGCAGGGGTCAGCCGACCTTGCCGACGGGGCAGGGCAGTTGGCCCAGGGTTCGGAGGACCTGGCGCAGGGCACGTCTGCTCAGGCCGACGCGACCCGGGCGGTGGGTGACGCTCTGAGCCAGGTCGACCAGGGAGTGGACAGCGCCGCGGGGGGCGCCGATCAACTTGCCGATGGCGCCGGGCAGCTGCAGGAGGAGGGCACGCAGGAGGTGCTGGCCAGCGTGGTGAAGGCGTCGAAGGATCCCGCCCTGGCCAAGGCCTACCTGGCGGCCAGTCAGTCCAGGGCCGCCGACGCCTTGCCCTACGGAGCTCCCGACGGGGCGGCCGGTCGCGTGGCCTACATCTACACCCTGCCCGGTTCGCAGGAGTCGGACACCGCCAGCAGCCTGGCCGGCTGGGGGCTGCTGGCGGTCATCGCCGCGACTGCAGGTGCAGTTGCCTGGCGCCGGCTGCACCCGGCGGATGCGGCGGAGCCGGATGTCGCACCCGCACCGGCCGGTACCGACGATGACTGGCCATTCCGCCCCCAGTAGACGATGCGGCACTAGGCTGAACCGGTGACGAACAACCCCGGGGACCGTCTGGTCTGGCTCGACTGCGAGATGACTGGTCTGGACCTCGACGCCGATGAGCTCGTGGAGATTGCCTGCGTGGTCACCGAGGCGGACCTCACGCCGCTGGATGAGGGCGTGACGTTCGTGATCCGCCCCTCGGACGAGTCGATGGCGCACATGCCGGAGATCGTGCGCACCATGCACACCGAGTCGGGGTTACTCCCGGAGATCGCATCCGGCGTGAGCGTCGAGCAGGCCCAGGAGGCGGTTCTTGACTATGTGAAGTCGCATATCGCCTCGCCCCGCAAGGCGCCTCTGTGCGGTTCCAGCATTTACGTGGACCGCGGCTTCCTGGCCCGATTCATGCCCGACCTCGATGCGTATCTCCACTACCGGGTTGTGGACGTCTCCTCGATCAAGGAACTCGTGCGCAGGTGGTACCCGAAGACCTACTACGGGGCACCTGCCAAGACCGGCAACCACCGGGCCCTGGGCGACACGATGGACTCCATCGCGGAGTTGGCCTACTACCGGCAGGCGGTCATGACGGCGCCTGACAGTTCAGCGACGTGAACGGCGGCCGATCTGCAGGACACCGCCTGATGCCCCGATCGACAACACCGAGCCGGTCGAACCGATACTGAGCACCGACCCGCTGGATCCGATGCTTAGCAGCGAGCCGGCCGAGGCTATGGACGCGGCACTGCCCGCCGAAAGCACACTGAGCGCCGACGCCACCGAAAGCGCCGACAGCACCGACCAGGGGGAACCCACGCTGCGCCAGGATGCCTCGATCATCTGCCCAGCCTGCCAGACAAGCGGGGGTGGCGCCTGGTTGGTCGTTTCCGGCAATGCGGTGCTTCGGACTTCAGCCGGGTTTGGATCAGGTGGACTGGGCCGGCCCGCGGTCAGGTCCGGTCGTCATCGCGGCCGATGAGCAGTACGCGTACTTTTGCGGTTGAGAACGCCGCCTAGGTCACCTTGATCAACCCGAAATGTACGAAAACGCGTCCGAATTATCCCTATTTGGGGTGGATGGGGTGTACCTACCGGGTTGATCAAGGGGTGCCGCCAACCCGAAAAGTACGCGACCCCGACCGCACGGCCAGACTCCCGGTCGCATCCGAAGTGCCGGCACCGCGGCAGGCATTCGGATTGACCCTCATGGCAGATTCGGAGTATGGCGATCCTCGACACCTACCAACCAGACCCCGACCGCTACGACGGGCGCATGCCGCAGCGCCGGTGCGGCCTCTCCGGCCTCACACTTCCGGCCATCTCCCTGGGCTTCTGGCACAACTTCGGGGATACCACTGCCATCGCCACGCAGCGGGCCATCATGCGAGCGGCGTTCGACGCCGGGATCACGCACTTCGACCTCGCCAACAATTACGGGCCACCGTTCGGCAGCGCTGAGACCAACGTCGGCAGGATCCTGCGAGAGGACTTCAGCCGCCTGCGCAACGAGTTGATCATCTCGACCAAAGCGGGGTGGGACATGTGGCCCGGCCCCTACGGATTCACCGCCAACCGCAAGTACCTGCTGGCCAGCCTCGACGACAGCCTGCAGCGACTGGGCCTGGACTATGTGGACGTCTTCTACAGCCACCGGCCGCACGCGGATGTGCCGCTGGAGGAGACGATGGGGGCGCTGGCGTCGGCCGTCCAGCAGGGCAAGGCCCTCTACGCAGGGATCTCGTCCTACTCCCCCTCGCGCACCCGGCAGGCCGCGCAGATCCTCAGCGAGATGGGAGTGCCGCTGCTCATCCACCAGCCGTCCTACTCGATGCTCAACCGCTGGATCGAGGACGAGTTGCTCGACACACTCGCCGAACTCGGCGTGGGCTGCATCGGGTTCAGCCCACTGGCTCAGGGCATGCTCACGACCCGGTACCTGGACGGCGTGCCGGACGATTCGCG
>JALOLM010000412.1 GCA_025455985.1 Candidatus Nanopelagicales bacterium
CTTCGCCTCGCCCCTGCCGGTGATCGTCGCCACAGTGCTGCTGTTCACGCCCCGGCCCCGCCCCACATCCGTGACCTACGTCGTGATCTGGATCGCGGGTCTGACCCTCGCGACCGTGGTCATGTCGCTGCTGGCCGGCGCGATCCAAGGTCAGCAGGGGACGGGTGTCTGGGGGGCCTGGGTGCGTGCGGCGTTGGGCCTGATCCTGGTTGTCGTCGCCGTTCGGATGTGGCTCGGCAGGTCTGAGGAGTCGACTCCGGCCTGGTTGTCCACCCTGATGGATGCTGGTCCCCGGGAAGCGGTCCGGTACGGCCTGCTCCTGTCGCTGGCCAACCCCAAGGAGTTGCTGATGGCGGCCGCCGCCGGCCTGGCGGTAGGGGCCAGTGATGTTGGGACGGTTGCGGCAGCGGGGGCGATCGCCGTGTTCGTCGCAGTCGGCGCGGCCAGCGTGGCCGCTCCACTGGTGGTCTTCCTCGTGGGCGGGCGGTCCACCCTCGGGCGGTTGGCCACCATTCGCGAGTGGCTGCAGCGCAACAGCGTGGCGGTGGCGTCCGGGGTGCTCTTGGCAATCGGGGTCCTGCTGCTCGTCGGCGGGCTGCTGAAGCTGTGACGACGCTGCTGCGGGTGGCGCGTGCTGGCTCGAGGTGAGCGTGGGATTGCGGGCGATGAGGGTCCGAGTTGGGGCTCAGGGGCTGCGCGGTTGGAGTCTGTTCCCGCGGTTGGAGGAACCATGTGTGTGTTCTCCAACGTGATGAACGTTCTCCAACGCGGTGGTCCGGTCCGCGGTTCGCTGGGTCGGGGTCGTCCATCGGCAGGGTGTGTGAGGGGGCCCGGGGGTCAGGGCGGGACCACCGCTGACCAAGTGCCCGGCTGACCGCGCCAGAAGGGCCGAGTCCCAGGTACCCGGTCCGAATCCGCCGGATGATTGCCGTCGGCACCCCTGGGTGATCGGTGCACGCCCCGGCCACGGCGAACGATCCCGGAACAGCGGCGCCAACTGGGCCCCATCCCAGCGGTCGAGACATCACGCTCTGCCACGCAGGCAGGCCTGGCCGACCGGTCCAGGAACCATTGTCAGACACGGGCTTGTCGCCGTCGCCGCAGTCGCTGCCCTTCCCTGCTCCTAAACTGGAACGAGTCCATCCGGGAGAATCCACATGACCAAGGCGTTCTACGTCACGACGCCCATCTACTACGTCAACGACGCCCCGCACATCGGCCACGCCTACACGACCGTGGCCGGCGATGTGCTGACCCGTTGGCACCGGCAACGGCAGGAACCGGTGTTCTATCTCACGGGCACCGATGAGCACGGGACGAAGGTCGAACGAACCGCGCGCGACAACGGCGTCGAGCCCCAGCAGTGGTGCGACCGGTTGGTCGAGGAGTCCTGGATGCCGGTCCTGCAGACCATCGACGCGGCCAACGACGACTTCCTGCGCACCACCAGCGACCGTCATCGCAAGGGCGTCCAGAGGTTCTGGGAGACCCTGCGCGACAACGGCCACGTCTACGAGGCCGACTTCGAGGGCCCGTACTGCGTGGGGTGCGAGGAGTTCAAGCGACCCGGCGACCTGGTCGACGGCAAGTGCCCGATCCACGACAAGCCCGTGGAGATGCTGCACGAGTCCAACTACTTCTTCAGCCTGGCGCAGTTCCAGGACGCGCTGCTCGAGCACTACGAACGCCACCCCGCCGCCGTGGAACCCAAGAGTGCCTACAACGAAGTGGTCTCGTTCATCAAGAGCGGGTTGGACGACATCTCCATGTCCCGGTCCAGCGTGACCTGGGGGGTGCCGCTGCCGTGGGACTCCGAGCAGGTCGTCTACGTCTGGTTCGACGCGCTGCTCAACTACGTCACAGCCATCGGCTACGGCGACGACCAGCGGAAGTTCGAGGGCATCTGGCCGGCGGACGTGCACCTGGTGGGCAAGGACATCCTGCGCTTCCACGCCGTCTACTGGCCGGCGATGCTGATGGCGGCCGGTCTGCCCCTGCCCGCGAAGGTGTTCGCCCACGGCTGGCTGCTCGTCGGCGGCGAGAAGATGAGCAAGAGCAAGCTCACCGGGATCTCACCGGAACAGATCATCGACGATTTCGGCTCGGACGCCTTCCGCTACTACTTCCTGCGGGCCATCCAGTTCGGGCAGGACGGCTCGTTCTCCTGGGAGGACATGGCCGCCCGCTACACCGCGGAGCTGGCCAACGGACTCGGCAACCTCGCCTCCCGGGCCACCGCCATGGTCGGTCGCTATCGCGGCGGTGAACTGCCCGCCCCCGGTGACTACGCCAACGCGGACCTCGCCCTGCAGGAGTTGCTGGTCGCCTGCGCCGAACGCGCCGACGCGCAGATGGGGAGGTTGGACTTCAGTGCCGGGATACTGGCTGTGAAGGAGTTCGTCGACGCCGTCAACGTCTATGTGACCGAGCAGGAACCCTGGGTGCTGGCCAAGGACGAGGCATCCGCCCAGCGGCTCGACACCGTGCTCTACACCATCTGCGAGGCGCTGCGGGCGATTGCTGTGCTCTACAACCCGGTGATGCCGCGGGCGAGCGCCAGCATCTGGGAGCAGCTCGGCGCGTCGGGCAACCTGGCGGAGCAGTCCGTACTCGACGTGGGCCGGTGGGGGCAACTGGCCCCGGGCAGCCAGGTGACCAAGGGTCCGGCGCTGTTCCCGCGATTGGAGACC
>JALOLM010000413.1 GCA_025455985.1 Candidatus Nanopelagicales bacterium
CGCCAGTGCCATCCGTGACGATCTGGGGTGTCAGCGTCGGAGCTTTGGTAAGGAAGTAGTCGGCGAAACGCCCGGCAAGGTCGCGGCCCGTCGGGGGCGCGCCGGCCAGCAGCATGCCAGTGGCAGTCAATTGCGCGGCTCCGCTTGGATCGGGAACCGGCCCCAGCACTAGCGCAGCGCTGGCCCGTAACGTCGGGCCCGCCAAAGCCTGTGCCTGGATCGTGTTCGCGCCGGGTGGGAGGATCTTGTGGCCGGCACCCCCCTTCAGGGCAACCACGACCTTGCGGGCTCGCTGTTTGGCCGTCCGGTAGGTCAACCGCACTCTGGCTGCGTCGCTGACAACGCTGACCGAGACCCGATGGTCGCCGAGGACCTCGAATGAGCCTGCCAACTGGGCACGCGGTGCACTGGGGTTGGTGGCGCCCGGATCGGAAGCCTGGGCGGACACCTGCGATCCGAGACCGGCAACCGGCACCGGCGCGAACCGCGTGGCCCGGGTTCCGTCGCCGAGGATGCCGTTGCTGTTGCCACCCCAGGCACGGAATGTGCCGTCCCGCAGCTGCACCATCCCGCCACTGATCCCGAAGATGGCGACCACGTCGTGCAGGCCGGCGACCGAGCTCGGCTGCCGCTTCTCCCGATTGCTGCCATCGCCTCGTTCGGCGCCATCATTGCGCCCCCAGCATCGGACTCTGCCGCCGCCCAGCAGCGCGCAATGGCCGGAGATCATGACCGCTCCGGTGACGCCAGTGACCTGTTTCGAGGGTACCGGCCCGCCGTTCCTGCTCGGCGCAGCCCAGCACCGCACCTTGCCGCCTTCTGCCAGCGCGCAGAGCCCGGTCTCGGCGGCCACCATCTGGGTGACGCCGGACAGGCCAGTCACAGCCACGGGGATGGCGGGGTAGGCCGGGGGTGCCGGCTCACTGCCGATCGAGTCAGGTTCGCGGAGCCACCAGCACTTGACCGTGCCATTGCCCAGAAGGGCACACATTGAGCCCCCCACCCCAATGCCGAAGACCTCCATGACTGACTTGGCATCTTCGATTCCGGGGACAGTCACTGGCTGGTAATCACTCCCGCTGGCGCCTTCGGCGCTTGGTACCTCAACCAGGCAGGACACGGTCCCACCGGATAAGACGGCGCAGGAATGATCACCGATGAACAGGGCCGTCGCCCCGGTCCACGCTGGAATCGGAATAGGGACCAACGGGTCCCTCTCAGTGTCGCCACGTGGCAGGTGAGAGCCCCAACAGGTCACGGTCGCGTCGGACCGGATGGCGCAAGTGTTCTCCTCGCCCATGCTCAGCGCTGTCACTGCGCCCACACCCGCCACCGCGACGGGTCGGCTCTGGTCCGCGGCGCTGCCCAGCGACAGCTCCCCTGGATCGACCGCACCCCAGCAGCGCACCGTGCCGTCGGCCATGACGGCGCAGCTCCGATCGCCGCCTGCGGCTACCGACCGGACATCCGAGAGTCCTACGACCGTCACGGGGGTCGTCCGCTGGAAAGACGTGCCATCACCGACCTGCCCCCGCGTGTTGCCTCCCCAGCACTTGACGGTGCCATCGGCCATCAAGGCGCAGGCGTGCTGCGATCCGGCCACGACCTGGCTGACACCAGGCGATGCGGGGGTGACTGCGAGTTCGGTCCAGCCCGAGCCGCCAGCCTTGGCCCTGGCGCGCACGGCGTCCATCGGCAGGACCACACGAGCGGAACCGTGAACGACCTTCAGCCTTACGCTTCGCGAGGCGAGGGCAACCTGCGTCCCCTTGGAAGTGCTGCGCTGCCGCGGTTCCTGCCAGCGCACGGTGACTTCCGCGGCTCGGGTCCGCATCGTGACCACCACGCCGCTGCCCGGTTGAACACTCGAGTCGTAGGACAGCCGGGAGGCGGCCCCACTCACCCCCGGCTGCGCAGCGACGGCGGCCCCCAGGGTTGGCGCGGCAGCACCGGGCATCATCAACGCCAACGCAATACCCATCAGGATCGTCGCAATGGAACCGCATGATCGGCCTGCGCCTGCCATGTCCATACCCCCTCTGGTGCTACGACCACACGAATCAATTACCAGCGGGCCACCGGGTGCAGTAGCTCGATTACCAAAGCAGTACTTGCGGCGGAATCTGCTCTTCGGTGGTTGCGGTCCGTCCACGCATCCCGGGCAGGAGCCCCAAAGCGGCGACCTTCGCCGATCCCCGCAGTCAGCATGGAACAATCCCTACTCCTAGGGCTGGCCTCCGTCAATGGCCGATAGTCCGGCATGGGACGACGTCCATTGGCGCAAGGGGCGCACGGACGCATCGGCTTCCACCACGACCCGTCTCGGGTCGGGTCCGGGCGGGGGCAAGGTTCCGCGGTTACGACGGCCAGTCCCTGGCTATCACACGCTAGGTGCAGACGAAGCCGAAGCGAGGGCACGCCTGCTGGTCTTGAGGTGTCCCACTCCGCCGCCCTACAGCGCACCTTCGGCAGGCGGTCAGAGGGCCGCGTCGGATCAGCCGTCCGCGGCAGCTCAGCCAGTTGGGGCAGTCAGGGTCTGAGCGCCCAGGTGGCCAACGCGTCGACTGGCTCAGAAGCTGCGGCGGCGGTGATCCGGTGATACTCCTCGTCGCCGAGGGCTGCGCGGACGGCGGGTTGGCAGGTCCACCATCGGCTGTGTTGGGC
>JALOLM010000414.1 GCA_025455985.1 Candidatus Nanopelagicales bacterium
AACGTGCTATCGGAGTTGCGTCGCCGAACGCCCGACGGTCGCGTGGTCGGATGGATGCAGGCCCTACCGCGCCAGTCGCTCTACCTAAGCGTGCTGACGCTGGGCGAAATCCGCCGAGGCATCGAGCGCTTGGACGATGGCGCGCGCCGCCAGAAACTGCTGGACTGGCTCGAGGTCGAGTTGCCGAACTACTTCCTGGGCCGGCTGCTCGGCATCGGCGCCCATACCGCCGACCGCTGGGGCCGACTGATGGCCGCTGCGGGACGCCCCTTGCCGGCCATCGACGGTTTGCTTGCGGCGACCGCTATGCAGCATGACCTCACCCTCGTGACGCGCAACACCAAGGACTTCGCCGATCTTGATGTTCAGCTCGTCAATCCCTGGGAAGTCTGACGATGGCCGCGTGTTGCGGGCGGCCATGTCCTTGGATCTCGCGACCTAACCGTCAGCGTGATCGGGCCAGTCTCGCACCCGAGCCCTGCATTCCGACAACGAAGTGCCGACCTAGACCTAGGCCGGCGCAGCCGCCGGGCCTGAGCGCACGGGGACCAAGATCCGTTGGTACAAGCAGTGCTGCCACCGCCGAGACCCGTTCAGTCCGTAGATCTCCGCCAGGTCCCGCGGCGTTCCGGGCAATGAAGGTCAGGGGCTGCGTGGTGACGGTTCCCAGGTCGGTGTGGATGAAGGTCAGGAGGGTCATAGCGCCACGGCAATGTCACGCCAGCCGAGCGCCGTCAAGGGTGCCATCACTGTACCGCTCTCGGGGACAACTGGGCCGTTACTGGACCTTGTTCACTGGACGCACGTCTTCCGCTGCCGCGGCCTCCAGGGCTTCAGAGTGCCTGATGAAGTCGACCAGTTCCTGCAGCCGGTCACGGGATGGGCCGTTCAGCCCCGTGCCGTAGCGGGGGTCGTAGTGCGCGGCATAGGCCACCGCGAGCTTGTAGCCCACCGACGGGCTGTTAACGTGCCAGAGATAAAGCGCCAAGGCCTCCTCGATCAACAGGAGGTTGGCGTTTTTGACGATCCGGACGGGTCCCCACTTGCCCCTTTGATAGGTGCTCTGGAAGGACCGGACCCGCTGGTAGAGGCGTTCGGCCGCATCTCGGTCGAGCCGGCCCCGTGGCCCGCGATGCTCCAGCAACGCCCGGGCCTCCCCGAAGAGGACCGAGACCGACTCCTCCGAGTAACGGCCCTGCTCAACTGCACGCGAGGCCACCCAGAGTGCGAACGCCGGCAGCCGCCCGGGGCGCTCGAACCACTTCTTCAGCACCGTGAGGCGTAGTACGTCGGCGTTGCCCTGGGCGGCGACCTGCGTGACGATCGCGGTCAGCTTGTCGGCTGTCGAGGTGGGCATACCGATGGTGAGGTCGAAATAAGGTTGGAGTCCGACAGGGAAGGAGCCACCGGGGCCGCGACCTGCCGGTAGTCGTGAGACGGGATCAGTCAGGTTGCTGGACTTGGCCGAGCCGGGTTAAGAAGGCGTCGACGAGTCTGTCCGCTCCCCGGAAGCCGGCAGCCCGAGCGGCGCTCAAGAGCTGCTCGGCCTCAATGACGGTCAAGTGCTGGCGCTCCACGGCGAGAATCAGCACACCGACCAGGCCCAGTACCGGAACGCCCATCATACGGGCGACGGCACGGCCCTTCTTCTCGTCCACCAGCAGCGGCAGACCGCGTGTCTTGGCCAGGGTCAGGGCCTCGGCCTCACCGCGGTCGAGAAGAAGCTCCAGTTCCTCAAGCAGAGCGGTATCGGTGACGGTCGCGACCCTCAGGAAGGCGTGATCCTGAACCCTTTGGATCACGGTCGGATCGCCCGCGAGCCATTCGGCGTAGACGCCGTCGGGTAACAGGACCTCCTCGAAGCAAGCGCCCAGCACGCTCAGCCGCCCCTGCCCGGCCAAGGCGATCAGGGAGGTGGTGTCGCCAACGACGGCGGACATTCAGTGGCTGTCGAGCAGGTGGATCGTCTCCAGGTCCTCGTCGAGGTCGTAGTCCGCGACTGGGATGCCGAGGTGTGACAGCAGGGGCAGCATCTCCTGCTTGGATTTGTCGAACGCCTTGGCGACCTGGCCCAGGCTGAGGTCGCCGGCCTGGAAGGCGCGTAGTGCGATCCATCGGGTGAAGCCGAGGTCGAGCAGGCGCTCGTCGAAGGGGGCGGCGATACCGATGGGCTCGCCCCGCCGGGTGATCAGCAGGGTGTCGCGGCCCTCGAAGACCTTGCTGAGGGCACTTGGATTGGTCTTAAGGGCCTTGATGCCGAGGGTCTGCATGGGGCAGGTACCTCCTAAACGGGGTACCGGGATCTTAGCATCGGGCGCCACTGGGCGCCTCGCCGACCCCTGGCTCGCCGCACCGGCACGCATCAGCCGGCAACGACCTCTCTCCCTCCCGCCCCCGCGCCGGTTTGAAAAGGGGTCCTGCTTCCTCCGCTACCCAATGCTGCGAAAAAGCCGCCCTGATCGGTCCGCGCGTAATCGACTGATTTGTAGCCATAAAAGTTTTCGCCTTTGCGGACTTCGGGTCCTGGGGGCAGGCCAGGGTCGGAGAGAAAGAGGCCGAGGAGAGAGTGGGAAGGACCCCGAGGTGGGGTAGGGGGCCTGAAGATGAGGTCCGCAGTCCCCCGCAGGAACCCCAAACGGTTCGCGGAGTTGCGCAGTTG
>JALOLM010000076.1 GCA_025455985.1 Candidatus Nanopelagicales bacterium
ACACAGGCTGCCGAAGCGCCGGTGTCCTCGCTGTCGGGCGGCAACAAGCAGAAGGTCGTGATGGCCCGCGAGATGTCGCGCGAGTTGCGCGTTCTCGTGGCGTCCCAACCCACTCGCGGTGTCGACGTGGGGTCCATCGAGTTCCTGCACAAGCGGATCGTCGCCGAACGCGACCGGGGTGCGGCGGTTCTGATCATCAGCAGTGAGTTGGACGAGATCTTCGCTTTGTCAGACCGCATCGCGGTGATGTACCGGGGAGCCATCATCGGGATGGTCGGCCCGGAGACCTCCCGCGACGATATCGGCCTTCTGATGGCAGGGGTGACCAATGAGTGACCAGACCGAAACGAAGAAGACCGGCGGCCTGCGGGCGGCGATGAGCGGGACCGCAGGTATCACGTTCCTCTCGATCGTCCTGGCGCTGATCATCGGCGCCGTGTTCATCGTGCTGTCCGACCCGGCCGTGCAGGAGGCGAGCAGCTATCTGTTCGCGGCGCCGATGGACACGATCAGCGCGGCCTGGACCGCAGTGTTCGAGGCCTACAAGGCCCTGCTGACGGGGATGATCTTCAACCCGGCGAAGCTCTCATCGGAGGGTCTGGTCGGGGCGCTGAAGCCGCTCAGCGAGACGATCACGATGGCCACGCCGCTGATCCTGGGCGGTCTGTCAGTCGCCCTGGCGTTCCGGGCCGGACTGTTCAACATCGGCGCCGAGGGGCAGATCATCCTGGGCGCGATCTTCGCCTCGTTCATCGGCTTCCAGTTCGACATGCCGCTGATCATCCACCTGCCCCTGGCCGTCCTCGGAGCCCTGATCGGTGGGGCGTTGTGGGGTGGCATCGCAGGGTTCCTCAAAGCCAAGACCGGGGCCCACGAGGTCATCACCACGATCATGCTCAACTGGATCGCGATCTACCTCGTGGCGTGGCTGCTGACCAAACCGGCCTTCCTGCGGGAGGGCCGGCAGGATCCGATCAGCCCGCCGGTGAACCCGGGCGCGGAGTACCCGACGATCATCGACCAGTGGCGGGTGCATGCCGGCATCATCGTGGCGATCCTGGCCGCGTGGTTCGTGTCCTGGCTGCTCAACCGGTCCACCCTGGGCTTCCAGTTCCGGGCGGTGGGCGCCAATTCGAGCGCCGCGCGCACAGCCGGTATGAACGTCTCCCGGATGTACCTGCTCGTGATGCTGATCGCCGGTGGCCTGTCCGGTCTGGCCGGTAGCGCGCAGGTCCTGGGCACCGAGAAGTCGTTGACCGGGGGGATCTCCGCCGGGATCGGATTCGATGCGATCACGGTGGCACTTCTCGGACGCGGGAATCCCTGGGGCGTTGTCGCCGCCGGCCTGCTGTTCGGTGGCCTGCGAGCGGGTGGTCTGAACATGCAGACGGCGACCGGGACCCCGATCGACATCGTGCTGGTGATCCAGGCGTTGATCGTCTTGTTCATCGCAGCACCACCACTGGTCAGATCGATATTCCGGCTTCCCGAAACCGGCAGCGCCGGATTTATGCAGACCGCGAAGGGATGGAACGGATGAGCGCCGCAGTAGCCCCCGCACCCGAAGAGGCCTTGCCCGAGGTCGACATCGTCCCGCCCGTCCCGCGGCTGGTGAAGGTCCTGATCGGACTTGGTGTCTTCGCCATCGTGGTCTTCGGGTTCTTCACCGACGCGGGCAAGGAGGTCACCTTCCAGCTCACGCTCGGCGACGAGGCGCTGGCCCTGCCGGACGTCACGTTGCCGGCCAAGATCAGCGCGATCGTGTTCAGCGTCATCGCCCTGCTCGCGGCCATCGGTGCACTGTTCGCCGCGCGCAAGGAGAGGGCTTTGTGGCCCTACACCAGCGCATTCGGCGTCTTCTTCATCCTTGGCTTCCTCTCATGGGCCGTCGCCGGCGGCACGATCAACCTCGTCGGGCTGCTGCAGGGCTCGCTGTTGTTGGCGGTGCCACTGGTCTTCGGCGCCATGTCGGGCATCCTGTGTGAGCGCGCCGGTGTGATCAACATCGCCATCGAAGGTCAGTTGCTCACCGGAGCATTCGTGGCCGCGGTGGTTGCCAGCCTCACCCAGAACGCCTACCTCGGCCTGATCGCTGCCCCGCTCGGCGGATTGTTCATCGGGCTTCTGCTGGCTGTGTTCGCCATCAAGTACTTCGTGGACCAGGTCATCCTCGGGGTGGTTCTCAACGTGCTTGCAGTGGGCCTGACGTCGTTCCTGTACGGACGGCTGCTGGCGCCCAACCAGGAGACCTGGAACTCGCCGCCGACGTTCTCGCCGGTGGCCATTCCGGTGCTGTCCGACATCCCGATCATCGGACCGATCCTGTTCAACCAGAACATCGTCGTGTACGCGATGTACATCATCGTCATCGTCATCAACATCGCGTTGTTCCGCACCAAGTGGGGCCTGCGCGTGCGCGCTGTCGGTGAGCACCCCACCGCCGCGGACACGGTCGGCATCAAGGTGAATTCGGTGCGCTTCCGCAACGTCCTGCTCGGCGGCCTCGTCGCCGGTCTCGGTGGGGCGTTCTTCACGGTGGCCTCCGTCGGAGCGTTCGGCAAAGAGATGACCGCGGGCAAGGGGTTCATCGCCCTGGCCGCGGTGATCTTCGGTCGCTGGAAGCCGCTCGGGGCATTGGGCGCGGCGCTGTTCTTCGGCTTCGCCGACAACCTGCAGAGTGTGCTGAGCATCATCGGCACGCCGATCCCGAGTGAGTTCATGCTGATGACGCCCTACCTGGCGACTCTGCTGGCGGTCGCGGGGCTGGTCGGCAAGGTCCGGGCGCCGGCGGCTGACGGCATCCCGTACAAGAAGTCATGACCGACTGGGAGGAACTGCGCGGGCATGCCCGGCGTGCGCTGACGGGGGCGTACGTGCCCTATTCGAAGTTCCCGGTAGGTGCCGCGGCCCTCGTCGACGATGGCCGGATCGTGTCCGGATGTAACGTCGAGAACGCCTCGTACGGGCTGACGCTGTGCGCTGAATGCACCATGGTGGGTGCGCTGAGAATGAGTGGGGGCGGCCGGTTGGTGGCCTTCTCCTGTTGCGACGGGCAGGGGGAGTTGCTCATGCCCTGCGGGCGCTGCCGGCAGCTGTTGTACGAGTTCGGCGGCCCGGAGTTGCTCATCGATCACCCCGACGGGATCAAAACCCTGGACGATCTTCTGCCCAGTGCCTTCGGTCCCTCGGATCTCGGCCACGACGTCTGACAGGATCGGGGCATGCGATTCGAAGAGATCCGTGCCCTGCCCAAGATCCTGCTCCACGACCACCTCGACGGCGGTCTGCGTCCGGCCACGGTCATCGATCTCGCCCGTGAGTGCGGCTATGACCGGCTGCCGACGTCGGACCCCGAGGAACTCGGTGCCTGGTTCGTCGACGCCGCGGACAGTGGCTCCCTGGTTCGCTATCTGGAGACGTTCGAGCACACGGTTTCGGTGTGCCAGAACGCGGAGGCCATCCGGCGGGTCGCCGCTGAGTGTGCCGAGGACCTCGCGGACGACGGAGTCGTCTATGCCGAGGTGCGGTTTGCCCCCGAGTTGTTCACCGCTGGCGGACTGTCGATGGCAGAAGCCGTGGAGGCGGTCCTCGACGGCTTCGACACCGACCTTCCGATCACGGTCAACGCCTTGTTGTGTGCGATGCGGCAGTCGGACCGCGGCGACGAGGTAGCCGACCTGGTGGTGGCCTTCCGTGACGACGGCGTGGTGGGTATGGACATCGCCGGGCCGGAAGACGGCTTCCCGGCCTCCCTGTTCCGCGATCCCTTCGCGCGTCTGCGCGCTGCGATGTGCCGCTACACGATCCACGCAGGGGAGGCCGCAGGCGTGGCCAGCATCGCTGACGCCCTGTCGACCTGTGCGGCTGAGCGCCTCGGCCACGGCGTGCGGATCGTGGAGGACATCGAGATCCGCGGGGATGACGCATTCCTCGGCACGGTCGCGCAATACGTGTGCGACCGGCAGATCCCCCTGGAAGTGTGCCCCTCGTCGAACCTGCAGACCGGGATCGCAGACTCCATCGCCGAGCATCCGGTGACGCTGCTCAACGACCTCGGCTTCGCCGTCACGATCAACACCGACAACCGGTTGATGAGCGGAACGAGCCTGAGCCGGGAGATGCACCTGTTGGCCACGGAGGCCGACTGGGACCTCCAGGACCTTTACGGTGCGACTCTGGCTGCGGCCGATGCTGCGTTCATGTCCCTCGACGAGAAGTCCGCCTTGATCGTGGACGTGATCCAGCCGGCCTGGGACCTGTAACGGCGGCGTACCCTTGGCACCATGCACAACCGGTCAGTCAATGTGGGCCTGGCGTTGTTCGGCGCCGGTGTTCTGGTAGCGCTGCTGGTGCTGTCCAGGCTTGTGTTCGAGCAGGTGCCGCTGGTTCCAGTCCTATGGTTCCTGGCCATGCTCACCGGAGTCGGTTTCGCCGTTCTTCTGGGCTGGCTGTGGGCCCAGTCGCGGCGGCGGCGTCGGGCGGTGGCCGAGGGGATGTCGGCTCAGGGTCGCTGATCAGGGCACTCATTATTTGACCGTGCACGTGGGGCCGCACGTCGGTGGTTTGGAGTGGGCTCCCACTGCGACAAGATCTCACCGGTGCGACCAGCCAACGTCTGCGCGAGCCCTGGGACTACAGCGATCTCAGGCGGGGCCTGGGTCTTTACGGCCTTCGTTCATGGATCCGGAACGGAACCCGTGCGGGTCGATATGCGCGTTCTGGAAACCCACTGAACAGGCCGCCGCCAGAGCTGCTTCATGCCAGGGTCCAGGCATGCCCGCCAGTTCGCGGTCCACTTCGATCCGGGCTGCGTCACCCAGGTCGCGCACCCGCAGGTTGACCGAGCTCACGTTGGAGACCTCCAGGGAGTGGCGAACGGCCAACTCCGCGGCCTCAACCCGGGCCAACCGGGCAGGTGAAATCTGGATCCCGTACGCCACCCGGCTGGACAGGCAGGCGGCCTGGGGTTTGTCCCACACCGACAGTCCCCACAGTCGGGCGGTGGCCCGAATGTTCTCCTTCGTCAGCCCGGCGTCGGCCAGGGGTGTGATGGCTCCCCGTTGTGCTGCCGCGCGGATACCAGGCCGGAACCCAGCCACCAGGTCATCGGCGTTGGTCCCCGTGGCGACCACTGAGCCGTGCGGAAGATCGGCGAGGTGCGAGGTCACGGTGTCCAACAATTCCGACTTGCAGAAGTAGCAGCGGGAGGTGCCGTTTTCCCGGTATCCCTCGCGGTCCATCTCCTGGGTCATCACCTCCCGATGGGTGGCGCCCAGGCCGGCGGCGAATGCCCGCGCGGACTGCCGCTCCGTTCTGGCCAGCGACGGACTCACCGCGGTGACGGCCAGAACCCTGTCCGATGGCAGCGCGCGCATGGCCGCCGCGAGCAGGAATGCCGAGTCCACGCCGCCGGAGAAGGCGATCAGCACGCCCGGTCGCTCGGCGAGATCGGCGAGCAAACCCCGTACCGCGTTCGCGCCCTGGGAGGTCATGTACGTAACGTAGTGCGGATGGCACCTACCGCGTCCACCCCTGCCCCGAGATCACTGGCTGATGATCTGCGGGCGCGCGATGGCGCCCAGATCCACCGGCTGTTGAGCCTGCGTCCAGATCTCATCCACCCGTTGCCATCGGATATGGGTCAATTGGCCAAACGCGCTGCCGACGACGCCAGCGTGCTCGAGGCTCTGCAAACGCTGAGCACCGTGGAACTGAGGGTTCTTGAGGCGTACTCGAGTCTGCAGAACGCAACGATCGACGAGGTGCTCACGGTGCTCCCGGATGATGAGCAGCAGGTTCGGACAGCTGTCTCACGCCTGTACGACATGGCGCTTCTGTGGGGTGGCCCGCAGCTGCAGCCGGTCCGCTGCGCGCGGCAGGCGTTCGGCGCTCACCCGTGTGGGCTGGCCGGTGTCGGCCACGTTTCCGTCGATGAGCAGCAGATCCTCGCCGCTGCCGCACAACTGGACCCGCAACTTCGGGAGCGGCTGGTTTGGGACAACCCCGTGGATGGGCAGCCCAACCCGCTGATGGTCTCGCGCGGGGATTCCTACGTGCTGCCCCGGGAGTGGTCACTTGTGCTTCGTCAGGGACGGTTCCTGCGTCCGGCGTCGCCCCCGCGGTTGCCGCAGGTGGCGGACCCGGCCGGCGGCGCCTTGCTCTGGGCACCGGTGGCGGGGGTCCGCTTCGCGCTTGGCGAGTTGCGCAGGGAGCCCCTTGCCTGGCACCCGGTCAGGGGGGTGGCCCGCCGAGCGCTGTCCGATCGGGCGGCACGGATGCGGGTTCCCGTGGACGATCTGGTCGTGTGGCTGGAGCTCGCGAACATGGCGGGTCTGGTCGGCGGTGAAGAGTCGCACGCAGGACCCACCGAGCAGGCGGCCAGGTGGCTGGCCGCCGAGCCCGAGCAGATGTGGCTGGACCTGATCGAAGGCTGGTTGTCCAGCAACCGTCCGCTGCTGGCGTGCCGCCCCGAAAGCCTCGGCTGCTTGTCCACCGCGGACACCCCCAGGTTCGCCAGCCATCGGCGCCACGTCCTGCGCGTGTGGCCCTCTGGCGTGCATGCGGACCGGGAAGCGGTCGCGGCCGCCCTTGTGTGGGAGCTTCCCCGTATGCACGAGGCGCAGGCGCAGTTGGATGACATCCACGGCGAGTTGCTGCACCTCGGGCTGATCGAGGCGGATGTCGCCACAGCTGCCTTGGACCTGCTGCCCGACGATCCGACTGCCGCAGCGCAGTTCCTGCCTGGCGTGCATGGCGAGGCGAGCCTCGTGGTGCAACCCGATGCCACGATCATGGCGCCGGCAACGGTCGACTCCGACACCTGGGGACTGCTGGAAGGAATCTCCGTGGTGGATTCGTGGGGGCCGATGAGCATTCATCGGATTGACCCCGCCCGCATGCGCGCCACTGTGGCCGTCGAGGATCCGGACGTCGTGCTCGCGCGCCTCGCACGAGCGTCGCGAACGCCCATTCCACAGCCCGTGGAGTACCTGATCCGGGACGCCTCCCGCACGTCGTCGGCGCGGGTCTACAGCGCCTCGGTGGTCGAGGTGCCGGAAGCTGACCACCCCGCCGCTCTCCAGGCCGGACTCCAACAGGTCGGCCCGAAGGTCTTCACGTCGGATTTGCCGGTGGACGTCGTGGTTCGGCGGCTCGCAGAACACGGTGTGGACGCCCGGACCGAGCAGGCGATCACCATGCCGCCCCCGCTGGACCACCCACGCCCCGAACCGCCACCCGACCCCACGACCGTGACCCGGCTGGTCGACCATCTGCTGTCGAAGGCCGCCCCGCACGAGGTGACACCCCCGGACCTGACCACCGGCGATGCCCAGGCAGTGGTTGACGTCTGCCGCGACGCGGTGGCGGCCAGGAAGCGACTATGGCTGCAGATCAGCGACCCTGAGGGGATGCGCACCGAACTCGTCGAGCCACTGGCCCTGCGCGGGGGGCAGTTGACAGCCTGGAGTCTCACGGCTGGTCGGGCGTCGACCATCGCCGTTGCCAGGATCGCTGCCTTTGCAGGTGACGCATGACCGACGGACCCCTGATCGTCCAGAGCGATCACACGCTGCTGCTGGAGGTCGACCACCCGCAGGCCGATGAGTGCCGACGCGAGATCGCCGTGTTCGCCGAGCTCGAACGTTCGCCCGAGCACGTGCACACCTACAGGTTGACCAACTTGGGTCTGTGGAACGCCCGCGCTGCCGGCCACGACGCAGAACAGATCGTCGACACCCTGGTGCGGTTCTCGCGTTTCCCTGTGGCCCCGGCGCTTCTCCTGGACATCACCGACACAGTCGGCCGCTACGGTCGCCTGGAACTGCACAACCATCCGGCGCACGGATTGGTTCTGGTCGGCCACGACAACGCAGTCCTGACCGAGGTGCTGCGTCACCGCAAGACCCAGGCGATGCTCGGTGAACGCATCGACGACAGCACTGTCGTGGTCCACCCCAGTGAGCGGGGCCGGCTCAAGCAGGCACTGCTGGCCATCGGTTGGCCGGCTGATGATCTGGCCGGCTACGTGGATGGAGAACAACACGCCATCGCTTTGGCCGAAGCCGGCTGGAGCCTGCGGGACTACCAGCGACAGGCCGCTGAGAACGCCTTCCACGGTGGCTCCGGCGTGGTGGTGCTGCCTTGCGGCGCGGGCAAGACCATCGTCGGGGCGGCGAGCATGGCGATGGCACAGGTCACGACGCTCATCCTGGTCACGAACACCGTGGCGGATCAGGCCGGTGACCATCGCCACCTACCAGATCCTCACCTCGAAACGCAAAGGTGTGTACGCCCATCTTGAACTGTTCGATGCGCGTAACTGGGGCTTGATCATCTACGACGAGGTGCATCTGCTGCCGGCCCCGGTCTTCCGGTTCACCGCGGACATCCAGAGCCGCCGGCGCATAGGCCTCACGGCGACCTTGGTGCGTGAGGACGGCCGTGAGTCCGACGTGTTCTCCCTCATCGGTCCCAAGCGGTTCGATGCGCCGTGGCGCGAGATCGAGGCGCAGGGCTACATCGCGCCCGCCGACTGCTGCGAGATCCGCGTAAGCCTGTCGGATGCTGATCGTATGGTCTACGCGTTGGCCGAGCCGGAAGATCGCTACCGTCTGGCCGCGACTGCTGAGGTGAAGACTGCGGTCGTGCGGCAGCTCATCGATCAGCACGCAGACGATCAGGTCCTGGTCATCGGGCAGTATCTGGATCAGTTGGAGGAACTGGCCGAACAACTCGACGCGCCGCTGATCACGGGTAAGACCAAGGTGGCGCAGCGCCAGGAGCTGTTCGATGCGTTCCGAGCCGGCGAGGTGCGCGTGCTGGTGGTGAGCAAGGTGGCCAACTTCTCCATCGACCTGCCGCAGGCCCGGGTCGCCATCCAGGTCTCCGGAACATTCGGCTCTCGCCAGGAGGAGGCACA
>JALOLM010000077.1 GCA_025455985.1 Candidatus Nanopelagicales bacterium
CGTCCGGCACGGGGCTCAGTCCTTCCCGGTCAGCAGTGAGAGGAGTTGGTCCTCGATCCGCTCGACCCGTTCCGGGGGCAGCAGGCGGTTGAGGTTGTGAGCCTCGACAAACGCGTCGAAGGTCTCGCTGGTGGTGTGCTGGGGGACGAATCCGAATTCCGTGCGCATCCGACTGGTGTCGATGCCGCGGCCGTAGGTGAGGAATCGCACCTGCTCCGGGGAGAAGTCAGCCAGGCCCAGGCGGCGGAAGAAGGCTCCCACCGAGAATGCGAAGGGGCTCGCGATCGGGACCACCGGACGGCCGACGCGCCGGGCTGCTTGCGACACGAGGATCACTCCGTCACCGGCGACATTGAAGGTACCGGGGTGCTCTTCGACCGTGGCTCTCCGCAACGCATCGAGGCCATCGTCCTCGTGGATGAACTGCATACGCGCATCAAAACCGAGCACCACGGGGATCACCGGAAGCGAGAAGTACGTCGCCATCGGGGTCTGCACGCGCGGGCCGAAGTAGTTGGCGAACCGCAGCGTGGTGACCTGGACGTCGGGGCGGCGGCGGGCGAAGCCGCGAACGTAACCCTCAACCTCGACGCTGTCCTTGGCCCAGCCCGAGGTCGGAGCATGCTTGGGCTCCATGTCCTCGGTGAACATCGCGGGGTCCTTGGGACCTGCCCCGTAGACCGAGGACGTGGACTTCACCACCAACTTGCGCACCGTGGGCGACTTCTGGCAGGCGGCGAGCAACTGCATCGTGCCGATGACGTTGATCTCCTTCATCGACATCCGGCCGCCGGCCTGCATCGGTGTCGCGATGACCCCCATGTGCACCACGGTGTCGACCGCGGCGGCATCGATGACCTTCGCGATGATCGGATTGCGGATGTCGGCGCGGACGAACTCGGCACCACCGATCTCCTGGCGTGGCGCCACAACGTCCACGCCGATCACCCGATCGACCTGGGGGTCCTGGGTGAGGATCTGTGCCATCCGGCCTCCCAGATAGCGGGAGACTCCGGTGACCAGGACTACCTGACCCATCGCCGCGGCCTACTTCTTGTTACGACGCTGGACGCGGGTCTTGCGCAGCAGCTTGCGGTGCTTCTTCTTCGCCATACGCTTGCGGCGCTTCTTGACCACCGAACCCATTCAGTCCTCCTCCGGACGGTTTCCCCCAGGGTAGTCGGATCAGAACATCGGGTCTGGGTCTGGGTCGATTCCCAGATGCGGGAAGACAGCCCGTCGTGTCGACAGAACGGCCGCGTCCACCGGATCCTCGGGGTTGTACCCGGTCTCCCAGCTGCGCACCCACGGGTCCCGGCCGTCACCCATGGTCAACGGCGGATCCCGGTCCAGGACTCGGGTGATCAGCGACTGGAACGCCTCCGGGGTCGGGTCGGCCGGGTCGACCGGGCGGTTGAGTGCCTCGGCCAGCAGATGGGTCCATGCCAGCGGCACCACGTCGACCCATTCGTAGCCGCCACCGCCGGTCGCGATCCACCGTCCGCCTGCATGCGTGTGGGCCAGGCGGTGCAAGGCGCGATAGGACATCCGTTGGCCTTCGATGCTCAGCGACATGTGCGCCAGCGGGTCCGAGAAGTGACTGTCGCAGCCCTGCTGCGTGACGAGGAACTGCGGCGAGAACGCCTGCAGAGCAGCCGGGACCACCGCTTCGAACGCCCGCAGCCACGCGTTGTCGGCCGTCCCGGGCGGCAGCGCCACGTTGATGGCCGAGCCCTGCGCGCCTTCGCCTCCGATCTCGGTGGGCCAGCCGGTTCCCGGGAACAACGTTCGGGGGCTCTCATGCAGCGAGATCGTCAGGACGCGAGGGTCGTCCCAGAAGTGCTGCTGGACACCGTCACCGTGGTGGACGTCGACGTCGACGTAGGCGACCCGTTCGACGCCCTGGTCGAGCAGCCACTTGATGGAGGTCGCGAGGTCGTTGTAAACGCAGAAGCCGGAGGCCCGATCAGGCATCGCGTGGTGGAGTCCCCCGGCGAAGTTGACCCCGTGGTCGGCCTCCCCCCGGTACACGGCCTGGGTCACTGCCAGTGTGGCTCTGCACACCCGCTCGGAGTGGACATGCATGTCGGGGAACGTCGGCACATCATCTGTCCCCAGGCCGTGACTGCCGGCTCGTTCCCCGCGCACCGCGTCGATGAAATCGTCGGTGTGCATGCTGGTGAGCAGCCCTTCAGGCATGTCGACCAGGGGAACAACGCTGAGGTTGTCGCTGTCGAGGAGCCCGAGATCGCGGGAGAGCCGGTAGGCCAGCTGTACGCGGATGGGCGCCAACGGGTGGCCGGGCCCGAAGTCGTAGAGGCGAAGATCGTCGTCCCACACGAAGGCGACGCGATGGCTCATGCCCCACACGCTACTCAGAATCCGGGTCAGTCGGGTGCTGTTCAGACGGGCAACGAGCAACCGGCCGCGCGGCACACTGAAGCCATGAGCATCGCCGAAGCCCTCCCCGATTCCGTCCTGGCCAGGTCGCGACGCGAAGGCCCGCAGTTGTCCCCGGAGCAGACCGTTGGCGAGGTGCGCTTAGCCCTCATCGGCCAGCGCTTTGACGACCTCGACACGTTGGCGGTGTGTGCCGGGGAGTTCCTCGTGGGGCTGATCAGGATCGAGGAGGTCATGGCTGGCGACAGCGCCACCACCGTGGGGCAGGCGATGGACCCGGCACCCCCGACCGCACACCGGGACACCGACCAGGAGGTGGCCGCCTGGAACATGGTCCGCCACGGCCACGAGGCGTTGGCGATCGTCGATGACGACAATCGTTACCTCGGGATCGTCACGCCCAGCGACATGCTCAGCGTTCTACTCGAGGAGCACGAGGAGGACCTGTCGCGGATGGCCGGTGTGGTCCACGACACCGAGCAGGTCCGCACGGCAACTGTTGAGAGTGTGACCCGCCGGGTGGCGCACCGCCTCCCCTGGCTCATCGTCGGGTTGGCCGGAGCCATGGCGGCCGCCATGGTGGTAGCCGGTTACGAGGACGACATCAGCAAACAGGTGACCCTGGCGTTCTTCCTGCCCGGCGTGGTCTACATGGCCGACGCGGTCGGGACTCAGACCGAAACCGTGGTAGTCCGGGGCCTGTCGGTTGGTGTGGGCGTACGCCAGGTCGCACCGAAGGAGTCACTCACGGGCTTGATCATCGGAACGGTGGTGGCGGTCCTTTTCGTCCCGCTGGGGACCCTGGTGTTCGGGGACGTACAGGTGATGCTGGCCGTTGCACTGGCCCTTTTCGTCTCCTGTGCGGTGGCCTCGGTGATCGCGATGGCACTGCCATTCGTGTTCGACCGGCTGCATCTGGACCCTGCCTACGGATCGGGGCCGCTGTCCACAGTGGTTCAGGACCTGCTGACCATAATCTGCTACTGCGCCATCGTCACGACATTGGTCTGACCCGGGCTTGTTACGGTGTCGCCCATGGGTGTGGTTGCGGTCGTCGGGGCCGGCGTCATGGGTGAAGCACTGCTGTCTGGACTGCTGCGGGGCGACCGGATGGGCGACACGTTCGTGGTCGCCGACAAACGTCAGGACCGGTGCGTGGAGTTGCAGGATCGCTACGGCGTCTCGATTGCGACCAACGCCGAAGCCGCCCGCGAGGCCGACGTCGTGGTGCTGGTCGTGAAGCCCCAGGACATCTTCGTCGTGGCCGAGGAGGTCGGCGCCGAGCTCAAGCCTGGGGCGCTTGTCGTCTCCCTTGCCGCAGGGGTCACGACGGCAAGCCTCGAACAACGCCTGCCAGAGGGCACACCGGTGGTTCGGGTGATGCCCAACACCCCGGCGCTGGTGGACCAGGGCATGTCGGCAGTGTCGCCCGGTTCACACTGCTCGCCGGAACATGTCGCGCTGGCCGTGCGGCTGATGGGCTGTGTGGGCAAAGTGGTCGAGGTGCCGGAGAAGCAGCAGGACGCAGTGACGGCCATCTCAGGTTCAGGACCGGCCTACATCTTCTACACCGTCGAGGCCATGATCGAGGCCGGCGTGGGGCTGGGCTTACCGCGGCGACTGGCCACGGAATTGACCCTGCAAACCGTCTACGGTGCGGCCACGATGCTGCGTGAGACCGGCGAGCACCCGGTTGTCTTGCGCGAGAACGTGACGTCCCCGGCCGGAACCACGGCTGCTGCGCTGCGCGTCCTGGAGGACCACAAGGTGCGGGCGGCGTTCTTGTCCGCCTTGGAGGCTGCGCGGAACCGCTCAGTGGAGTTGGCCAACGGCTGATGTGGCGGTCTGTCGGGGGCGATGCGGAAATCCGGCAACCTAATTGCCTGTCTGCCACATGGCTCCGACGCCACCGCCAAGCGATGCGGAAATCCGGCAACCTAATTGCCTGTCTGCCACATGGCTCCGACGCCACCGCCAAGCGATGCGGAAAACCGGCAACCTAGTTGCGCGTCTGCCACATGGCCCCCGGCCACCCCCAAGCGATGCGGAAATCCGGCAACCTAGTTGCGCGTCTGCCACACGGCCCCGACGCCACCGCCAGAAAATCAGCCCTTTGAGGTCAGCGACTTGAGGAAAAGGGCCATGTTGGCCGGCTTCTCGGCCATCCGGCGCACCATGTAGCCGTACCACTCGGCGCCGTAGGGGATGTAGACGCGCATCCGCTCGCCGGCCTTGGCCAACCGCCGCTGCTCGTCCGGCCGCACGCCGTAGAGCATCTGGTGTTCGTAGGTCCCCTTGGCCCGATCGGCGCGCGTCGCCAAAGCACCGGCGATCTCCACCAGGCGCGGGTCATGCGAGGCGATCATGGGGTAGCACTGGGAGTCGAACAGGATGCGCATGCAGCGGACGTATGACTTGTCGACGTCGTCCTTGGCCTGGAAGGCCACGGACTCCGGCTCCTTGTAGGCCCCCTTGCACAAGCGGATGCGCGAACCCTCATAGGCGAGGTCACGGCAGTCCTGCTCAGTTCGATACAGATACGCCTGCAACACGGCGCCTGTCGAGGGGAAATCCTTGCGCAGTTCCGAGAGAATCCCCAGCGTCGAATCGGTCGTGGTGTGATCCTCCATGTCAAGGGTCACCGTGGTACCGATGGCAGAAGCCAGCTCGCAGATCGCCCGGGCGTTGTCCATGGCGATCCGTTCGCCGTCACCGGGCAACGCCTGACCGACGGCCGACAACTTCACCGAAACCTCCGCGGCGGCTGCCAGCCCGGCCTCATCGAGGCCCTTGAGCAGGCGCAGGTACGCCTCCCGGGTGTAGTCGGCCTGAGCGCGGTCGAGGGTGTCCTCACCGAGGTGGTCGATCGTGCTCAGCAGCCCCTCACCGGCGAGCTCGCCCGCAGCGCGTACCGCATCGTCCTCGGACTCGCCGGCCACGAACCGCGAGACCACCGATCGCGATATGGGGGCATTGGCCGAGATCTCCTGGATCTTCTTCTGCCGCGAAAGACTCAACAAGGCTTGCCGGATCACGCATGACCTCCCTGGACGGACTCGCCTGTCAGATTATCCGCCACTTGCGGGCTTTGGCATGGCGGCGGGTCGGGCGGACTTGGGTGTGCGCAGGGGCTTGGTGGGGTCCAACCAGTTCTGAATGGTCGGGGCCACCAGTTTGACCAAATCGTCCTCTGGCATCGAAGCGACGGGTTCTAGTCGCACGATGTACCGCGTGGTCGCCACACCGATCAGGTACGAAACGATCAGGTTGACCCGCAGCCGGGCGTCGGGCACCCCGAGAGTGCGAACGAGACGGTCCACGAAGGAGCGCTCGATGAAATCCTGCATCCCCTTGGCTGCCTTAGTGGCCGAGGCGCCGGCCTGGAACAACGCGATGAAGTCATTGCGGCTCTGTTCGTCTGACAACAGGTCAAGAGTGGCGCGGGTGAGCCGCTCCCCCATCCCGTCCAGACCCGGTGCAACAAGCTCGGGTACCGCTGAGGCCGGGTCGAACGGCAACCGCATGGCCGCGGCGAACAGCGACTCCTTTGAGTTCCAGTACCGGTTCACCACCTCCGGGGCGACCCCGGCGGCGACGGCGACACCCTTCATGGATGTGCGTACGTAGCCGCGCGCGTGGAATGCCGCCCGCGCTGCGTCAAGCACAGCGTCACGTACGTCATCGGTTCCCATGGCGACAGCCTATTGCCCAACAGCGCTGATCACAGAACCCGCAGCGATGCCCACCTCACGGCACGTCAAGATGCAGGCGCGCGAAGGCCAGCGCCTCGACCAGGTCGCGCTCCCGCTCAGCGCGATTGGCCGCCTTGCGGGTACTGACCTCGACGACCACCACCCCGTCGAAACCCTGTCCCGCAAGCGTCTCCAGAACCGGTCCGCACGGCTGGCTGCCGCGGCCGGGAATCAGGTGCTCGTCGCGACTGCTCCCGCTGCCGTCGGCGAGGTGGATGTGCGCCAATGCCGAGCCGAGGTCGCGCGCCATCCGCAGCGGATCGGTACCGCTCACCGCAGTGTGCGAGAGGTCCAACGTGGTGTGCGGATAGTCCTCATCGCGGATGTCCCAGCCCGGGGAGTACGCGGCCAGTTCCCGGCCACCGGCACGCCACGGGTACATGTTCTCCACGGCGAACCGAATGTCGGTCTCGTCCTGCATCCGGCGCAGACCGCGCAGGAAATCCTTGGCGTACTCCCGCTGCCACCGAAACGGTGGGTGAACGACCACGGTGTCGGCCCCGAGCGTCTCGGCAGCGGTTCGGGCGCGCACCAGTTTGGCCCAAGGGTCGGTGCCCCAGACGCGCTGGGTGATGAGCAGACAGGGGGCATGCACCGCCAAGATCGGCGTCGCGTAGTGCTCCGAGAGCCGGCGCAGCGCGTCCGGGTCCTGAGACACGGTGTCGTTCATGACCATCACTTCGACCCCGTCGTAGCCGAGCCGGGATGCCATCTCGAAGGCGGCGGCGGTGGACTCCGGGTACACCGAGACGCTGGACAAGGCCACCTTGGTCCTGGTCCTTTTCACGCCGGTCACCTCACCAGTCTGACAACCCTGATCGGTCGCCTACGACAACGACCCGCCCTTTGCAGACTGGTACCCCGCCCCGCGCGTGAACGCTTGCTACTCGGCCAGGGTGTCGAGGCGCTCCAGGATGACACCCTCGCGAAGCGCCCAGGGACAGATGATCAATTCTTCGACTCCGAAGATGTCCATCACAGCCTCGGCCACCACTGCCCCCGCGAGCAGTTGTTGCGCCCGTCCGGCGGAGACTCCGGGCAACTGTGCGCGCTTGCCGGAGTCCATGGTTGCGAGTTTCGGCAACCACTCGGCGAGCGCCTCGCGGGGCAGGGCTCTGCGCACGTACAAGCCCTCAGCGCTCGGCGGTGCCCCCGTGATCCGGGCCAGTTGTTTGAAGGTCTTGCTCGTGGCCACCGACAGTTCGGGTGCGCCGAAACGGGTCAGCCGGCCCACGACATCGGCAACCTCGGCGCGGACGTGCTTGCGCAAGGACTTCACCTGCGCGGCAGTAGGCGGGTCGGCGGGCAGCCAGGCGCGGGTGAGCCGGCCCGCCCCCAGCGGAAGCGACAGCGCCACATCGGGGTCCTCGTCAGCACCACTGGCCATCTCCAGCGACCCACCACCGATATCCACGACCAGCATCCGGCCGCTGGACCAGCCGAACCAGCGGCGCACTGCCAGGAACGTCACTCTGGACTCCCGCTCACCGCTCATGAGGTCGACATCGACGTCGGTGCGGCGCTTGACCTCGTCCAGGACATCAGCGCCGTTAGGAGCCTCCCGGATCGCACTGGTCGCGAATGCCATGACCTCGGTGACTCCGACGTCTTCGGCGATCTGCAGGGAGTCCTCAATGAATGCGACCAAGGCGTCGGTGGCAGCCTCGGCGATGGAGCCGTCCGGCAGCAGGTGTTCGGCGAGTCGCAATTCCACTTTGTGCGACAGCGCCGGTACGGGTGCGGCGCCGTGATGAGCATCGACGACCAACATGTGCGCGGTGTTCGAACCGATGTCCAGCACGCCTAGTCGCATTGCTCCAGCGTATGCCTCGTAGTCTGGGCCGGTGCCTGAAGTAGCCCTGGACTTCCCCCGCGAATGGTTCGAGTTCCCCGATCCGGCCGATCCCGAGAAGATGTACCGCTGCGATCTCACCTGGTTGACGAGTCGATGGACATGCATCTTCGGGCGGGGCTGTGGCGGGATCTCCGCCCACATGCCCGACGGTGGCTGCTGCACGCTGGGGGCGCACTTCAGCGACAAGGACGACCGCAAGCGGGTGGAGGGTTGGTCGCGCAA
>JALOLM010000415.1 GCA_025455985.1 Candidatus Nanopelagicales bacterium
ACGAGCCATTCGTTCGCGCCGAACGTGTTACCTGCGTCAGTGGTCACGGGAGCCCCTGGGGTCGATTCACATGCCGTCCTCCAGAGTAGTCAGCCCTGCGCAGTGACGCATCGGTCGCCCGGCTTGGGTGATGTTTCGGTTCGGTGTCGATACGGCGGCGCCACCGGCAGAGGCCGAGCCAGCACGTGCTTGCGGTGAGTGCGCGGATTGGGCTTCATGAGCCCGCAGATTCGGACACGCCCCGAGCGTCCCGGCAGGTCACCGGTCAGCGGGCGGTCAGTGCCCGCGAGATCACCAGCAACTGGATCTCGGAGGCTCCCTCGACCACCCGCAGCATCCGCAGGTGGCGCAGAACCCGCTCGATCGGCCCCGACTTCATCAGGCCCATCCCGCCGAAGACCTGCAGGCAGCGGTCGGCCACGGCGTAGGCCTGCTCAGTCGAGTAGTACTTCACGATCGAGGCGTCGAGCATCGGGTTCTGCCCCTCGTCGACCGCCCAGGCCAAGTGGTACACGAGCCACCGCATCGCCTCGATCTCCACTTTTGACTGTGCCAAGGGGAAACTCGCGCCCTGGAAGGCGGCCAGAGGTTTGCCGAACGCGGTCCGCGTCTGGACGTGGCTCAGCGCCGCGTCGAGACTGAACTCCGCCAGCCCGAGGGCTTGAGCGCCGATGAACGCGCGGCCGGCGTTGAGGAACTCCATGGCGGCGAAGAACCCCAGGCCGACCTCGCCGATCACGTGGTCGTCGGGTACCCAGGAGTCCTCGAAGAACAGTTCCCCGGGGTGGGTGTCGGAGATGTTCCACTGCGTGGGACCGCGGCGGAACTGGTCGGCCGGCACCAGGAACGCGGTGATGCCCCCAGCGGCGCGCTTCTCAGAGTCCGTCACCGCGAACACCACTGTGAAGTCGGCGTGCGAGGCGTTGGTGATGTAGTGCTTGTGGCCGTTGATCCGCCAGCCGTCGCCGTCCTTGACCGCCTTGGTCCGGATGGCCTGGGCGTCGGAACCCGCCTCCGGCTCGGTGAGGGCGAAGCAGGCGGTCTTGGTGCCGGTCACCACTGGCCGCACCCACTGCTCCAGGAGGTGGTCGGGGAGTTTGAGCAGCAGTGAACTGGGGCCGGCCGGGTTGGGCGGGGACACGGCGGTCATCGCCAGGCGCGAGCCGCTTCGGGCGGCGTCTTCCACCAAGACCGTCATCCCGAGGGTGCTCAAGTCCTGGCCGCCGACGGACTCGGGCATGTGTGCGGCGAAGAAACCGGCGTCCACCGACATCGCCCGCACCTCGTCCATCACCTGACGGATCCGGTCACGGTCGGGTGCCGGGCTGTCGAACTCAACGGCGATGTCGTCTTCGAGCGGTCGCACGCTGCGGTCGATGAAGTCGGCGAAACTTGCCCTCAGGGCGGTGATCTCCTCGGGGAGGTTGAAGTCCATGACCGCATCGTTGCATGCGGCCGGGAACCGTCAACCGGAAGCGAGTTGCATGTCGCGCTGTTCGACCGCGGAACGCACACGGCGCAGAACGACCTCCATGGCCGCATCGGTGCTGTGCAGCGTTCCGGTGATCGGTTGGGCGCCTGCCTCCCGGGCAGCGGCGGCGATCCGCTGGGACATGACGCCAGGGGCGATCAGGAACGGTGCCACGCAGATCCGCTCGTAGCCGGACTGCCGCAACTGTGAGACGGCTTGGCCGACCGTGGGGCCCTCGCCGGATGCGAAGGCGACCGCGGAAGCTCCCCAGCCGTGGGTGCGCCATTCCAGAGCCAGCGCCGCATGCCGGGTGCGGGCGGCCGAGTAGCTGGATCCGGCGGAGGCCAGCACCACCGCTGTCTGCGGATCGGGGCGGAAGCCGGCGGTCTTGAGCACGGAGTCGAGGCCTTTGAGCAGGTGCGGGTCGGCGCCCATCGGGTTGGCGATCGTGATCCGTGAGCTGGGGTGTGCGGCCTGGGTCGCCGCCGCGAAGGCCGGGACGTCCTGCGTGGCGTGGTAGGCCGTGGTGAGCAGCATCGGGACGACCACCAAGTCGTGAATCCCCTTGGACGAAAGATAGGCCACCGCGCCGTCGAGGCGGGGCCGGTCCAGGTCCAGCACTGCCTGGGCCACGAAGGCCCCCAGACGGTGACCCACCCGGCGGGCCAGTAGGTCGCAGGCCAGCCGGGCGCGGGGGTCGGCGCTGCCGTGTGACAGCAGAACCACCCCGTAGTCGACAGGGGGAGGGGGCAGTGAAATGGCGTCGCGGGACGAACGACTCATCGGCGCTCCTTGGGCGGGGGTTCGGCTGCGAAGCACCCTAGCGCCGATTGCGGAATCCGTCGCGTCAAGTGCCGTTGCTGCATTCGGGTGACACCCGGAGGGTCACACGTGCAGGCCGCACTCGGTCTTCGAGTTGCCTGACCACCGGCCTGCCCGCGGATCCTCGCCGGGGGCGGTGGCCCGGGTGCAGGGCGCGCAGCCGATCGAGGTGAAGCCGTTCTGGCGCAAGGGATTCAGCAGGACCCCGTACTCCTCGGCATAGGCCTGGGTCTGCTCCTCGGTCCACAGCGCCAGCGGGTTGACCTTGACCATGTTCCGGCGCACATCCAGGGAGACCACGTCGATGTCCGAGCGGGTCGGGGCGTCGATCCGGCGCATCCCCGTGATCCAGGCGTC
>JALOLM010000416.1 GCA_025455985.1 Candidatus Nanopelagicales bacterium
CAGCCTGATCGCGGTGTACACCGGGTGCGAGCGGACTCTCTGCTGCACGATGCGCGAGCCGGCCAGATCGGCCAGGAAGGTCGTCTCCACGACGGCTTCGTAGTGACCGCTGGTGTGGTCGGTGCCGCCCACGAGGTGTGCGCAGTTCGCTGCGAGCAGGTCGGACACCTCCTTGGTGCTCACGCTGAAGGGGTCGATGTCGTAGGTGCTGATGTGGGTGCCGCGGACCATAGGGGAGTCCGCCAACTCCACCCGCGGACCGGGCAGGAGCGCGCAGCGCCGGGCCAGATCACATGCCCGGCGGGCGGCATCGGCCACCGAGGGCAGATCCGCCGAGCCGCACGCAGCGAACCCCCATGCGCCATCCACGACGACCCTGACTCCGACGCCGAAATCACGATGGTCTGCAGCGGTCTCGACCTGCTGATCGCGCACGTGCACGTAGCGCGAACGGGTCTGTGCCACACGCACAGCGGCGTAGGAGGCGCCACCGGCAGTACAGACGGACAATGCCGCGTCCGCGATCGTGTCGAGGTCGAGCGCTGCGAAGTCCGGGGCGATGCGGGTATCGAGGGTCACACCCCGCATTCTGCCGTGAGGTCGTGACACGCTTGCCCTTGTGACCGTCATTGTCGACATCCGTGTCCTCGGGGGGCCAAATCCTGATACGCCGGGTCCGGCCGTACGACTGACGGTGGCTGGGCCATGGGACGGCCATTCGGAGGTCACCGAGACCGTGCTGCGGGCGGCGCTGGTGGTCGGCGCTCCCGTGCCAGCAGATGAGATCGTGATCCGGCCGACCGACGACGGGTATGTTCTCGCGTGGCCGGTGACCGACCGGCGGCTGGCCAAAGCGCATGCCGCAGCGACCCGGGCGATGCTCTACGAGGCGCCACCTCCCGCCTTCGCGACGGGGGCCCCGGAACCGTTCGAACTGCTCGACCCGCATGTTCCCTGCGTGGCGATCAGCGGCACCAATGGCAAGACCACCACCACCCGCTTGATCGCCCATTGTGCACGCACGGCGGGACTCTCGACTGCCTGGTCGAGCACCGATGGGGTCTTCCGCGACGGCGATCTTGTGGAGTCCGGCGATTACAGCGGTCCCGGTGGTGCCCGCCGGGTGCTGGCCGAACCCGATCTGGGCTTCGCGGTTCTCGAGACCGCCCGCGGTGGCCTGCTCCTGCGCGGGATGAGCGTGAGCCGGGTCAATGTTGCGGTGGTCACCAATGTCGCCGCGGATCACTTGGGCAGTCATGGCATCAACACGGTCGAGCAGTTGGCGATGGTCAAGGCCACCGTTGTGCGCATCGTGGATCCGGACGGCTGGGTAGTGCTCAATGCCGACGAGCCGCTCGTGCGGCACATGGCCGAGCAGTCACCGGGACAGCGGTGGTTCTTCAGCCTGGATGATGCCGGCATCGCCGCAGGCAAGCGGCTGACCACCGTGCGCCACGGGCGGGTGGTCGTGACCGGTGATGTCGATCTGGATCTGGGAGCGGTGGCCGACATGCCCGTCACCGTCGGTGGGCATGCCCGCTTCAACGTCGCCAATGCCCTCGCAGCCGCTTCAGCGGCACTGGCCGCCGGGATTCCTGCCGATGCCGTGAAGGCTGCACTTCGTACCTTCCGGCCGGACCGCCGTTTGTCGTCGGGGCGGTTCAACTGCTGGGAGGTCAGTGGCCGGTTGGTGATCCTGGACATGGCCCACAACACCGAGAGTCTGCGGGAGCTTCTGGTCACCGCCCGCCAACTCGTGACCGATCGGCAGCTGTGGGTGGCCTTCGGGACGGCCGGCGACCGAGAAGACGAGGTGCTGCAGGGCATGGGCTTCACGGCCGTGGACCTCGCTGATCATGCCTACCCGCTGGACAAGCCGGGGTACCTGCGTGACCGCACCATCGAGGAGATGCGAGCGCAGTTCCTGGCGGGGATGGCCGTGGCCGGATCCAGCGATGAGGAGTGTTTCGACAGTGAACTGCACGCCCTGCAGGAACTCGTGCGGCGCAGCGCCAGCGGTGATGTGCTCGTGATCACGGTTGCCGAGCAACTGCCCGACCTCGAGCAATGGCTGATCAGTCAAGGTGGATCGGAGGCCGACCCTGTGCAATGGGCGCAGGCGCCTGGCTAGATCTACGACGCGGTGGGCCTATTCGTGTGCGGCCTGCATGAGCGTGTCCGCGAGCGCCTGCATGTCGTCGCCCATGACCGCCAGCACGTCGCCGGGATTGGCCACCGTCAGCGCATATCGGGTCGCCTCGATCTCATCGAGGATGGTCGTGACCTCGCGGGTGCGTCCGGCTCCCTGCTTGATGCCGTCTGCGATCAAGGCGGCCACGGTCCCCGAGTCGCGACCGCGGCGTTTCTTGTCCTCGCGCAGGATCAGCACGTCGAAGAACTCGCTGGCCGTGCGCCCCAGTTCGATGATGTCCTCGTCGCGGCGGTCCCCGGCGGTGCCGATCACGCCGACGCAGCGCCGCCTGCCGATGTCCTGATTACTCTTGGACAGCCCGTCCAGATAGGACTGCAGGAACTCCCCGAGTGCGCGGAGTCCGGCCGCGTTGTGCGCGTAGTCCACGAACCCGTGGACGCCATTGATGTCGATGTAGTTGAGCCGGCCGGGCGCGGAGTCCCACGTGGGC
>JALOLM010000417.1 GCA_025455985.1 Candidatus Nanopelagicales bacterium
CTTCTCTTTGCGGCGCGGTTTCTTCGCGCCCTTCTGGGGTGCCATGGCTGCTCAGACTCCTGCTCGAATGCTCACTTGCCGACCTTCTTCTTGCCGGCGACCGTCTTGCGCTTGCCCTTGCGGGTACGCGCGTTGGTGTGCGTACGCTGCCCACGCACGGGAAGACCGCGGCGGTGCCGGATGCCTTGGTAGGACCCGATCTCAACCTTCCGGCGGATGTCGGCCTGCACCTCACGGCGCAGGTCACCCTCGGTCTGGTAGTTGGCTTCGATGTAGTCGCGCAGCGCAATCACATCGGCTTCGGACAGGTCGCGCACCCGGGTGTGTCCATCGACACCGGTGGCGGCCAGGGCTTCTTTGGCGCGGGAACGACCCACGCCGAAGATGTAGGTAAGGCCGATCTCGACGCGCTTCTCGCGCGGCAGGTCGACACCCACAATGCGTGCCATTGGGCTCCTACTTTCGTTGTGCGGAGGTCTTGTGACGTCATCGGTCCCACCGCCCTGGTGGGTCCCCGGCCTTCGCGTCCGGGGGTGGCGTCTGACAGCCCTATGGCGTGGGCGTCAGGTTCGGATGACGTCGTACCAGGGGTCAGCCCTGGCGCTGCTTGTGGCGAGGGTTCTCGCAGATCACCATGACGCGACCGTTCCTGCGAATGACCTTGCACTTGTCGCAGATCTTCTTGACGCTTGGTTGAACCTTCATCGGTGTTGCTGATTCCTCACTTGTACCGGTAGACGATGCGTCCCCGGGTCAAGTCGTAGGGCGAGAGCTCCACGACCACGCGGTCATCCGGAAGGATCCGGATGTAGTGCAGGACCTTGTGGCCGTTGTCCAGTTCGACACGGAACATCGCGTTGGGCAGGGACTCGATGATCGTGCCTTCCAGCTCGATCGCGTCGTCCTTCTTGCCCATGCTTGAACCACATCTTCCGGTTGATTGCGGATTATTGCGGCCTCGGAGGCCACGGGTGAGGGCACGTGCCCTCTGTTCGAGTGTAGGGCATGCTCGGATGCGGCGACTAGGGGGCCTGCCTGTGATCCGCCTCGCTCGGCCGCTGAGCTTGCTACACCGTGCTGGGGCAACCTCGCGTCGTGTCTGCGCGACGGACTCGCTACGCCTCAGCCGGCCAAGGCTGAAATCTGCACTCCCAGAGCGTCCAGTTCCGCCCGGCCACCGTCATGGGCGGTGAGAACCCACGGACCTGTCGCGGTGACGGCTACCGTGTGCTCCCAGTGAGCGGCCAAGGACCCGTCCATGGTGACCACTGTCCAGTCGTCCTCAAGGGTCACGTTGTCCGCGGCCCCCAAGGTGATCATCGGCTCGACGGCCAGGACCATACCGGGAACCAGATGCGGACCCCGTCCGGCCGGGCCGACGTTGGGCACGTCCGGGGGCATGTGCATCTCATCGCCGATGCCATGCCCGACGTAGTTGCGAACGATGCCGTAGTCATGAGCAGCACCGCGGATCGTGCGTTCCACACCGGCACCGATATCGGACAGCCGGCCACCGGGACGGGCGTGGGCTAGACCATGCCACAACGACGATCGCGTGATGTCCGACAAGGCCGCGGCGCCGGCGCCTATTTGGCCGACCCCCACGGTGACAGCCGCGTCGCCGTGCCAGCCCTCAAGAATGGCGCCGCAGTCGATGCTGACAATCGCGCCCTCGTGCAGCGCGGTGTTGTTGGGGATGCCATGCACGATGGCGTTGTCCACACTCACGCAGATACTCGCCGGGAAACCGTGGTAGCCCAGGAACGACGGCACCGCACCTGCCGAGCGGATGACTTCCTCGGCGATCGCGTCAAGCTGCTTGCCTGTCACACCAGGCGCCACCGCCTGCGAGACGGCCTGCAGCGCGTCGGCCACCACCAGCCCAGCGGCCCTCATCAAGTGAATCTGCTCGTCGGTCTTGATCTGCAGCTTGGGGTGGCGCCGGAACACTCAGCGACCCAGTGCTGCCAGCAGTCGGGCGGTGACCTCGTCCATGCTGCCCATGCCGTCGACCTTCACCAGTAGGCCACGCTCGGAGTACACGTTCACCAGCGGCTCGGTCTGCTCGGCGTACACGTCCATGCGCCGGCGGATGACCTCTTCGGTGTCATCTGCTCGTCCCTGCTCCTTGGCCCGGTTGAGCAGCCGGGCGACCACCTCGTCGGTGTTGGCAGTGATCTCCACGACCTTGTCCAGTGCGGTGTCCAGGCCCTGCAGGATCGAATCCAGCTCGCCGACCTGGGCCAGTGTGCGCGGGTAGCCGTCGAGGATGAAGCCTTGCGCTGCATCGGGTTCGGCCACCCGGGCTGCCACCATCGAGTTGGTGACCTCGTCGGGCACGTACTCCCCGGCCTCCATGTAGCGCTTGGCCTCGACGCCCAGCGGCGTGCCGGCCGCGAGGTTGGCGCGGAAGATCTCTCCGGTGGAGATGTGTGGGACACCTAGGCCTTCGGCGATCTTGACTGCCTGCGTACCCTTGCCCGCTCCAGGCGGACCCATCAGAACAATGCGCATTATCGCAAGAACCCTTCGTAGCTGCGTTGCTGCAGTTGAGCCTCTATCTGCTTCACCGTATCGAGTCCGACACCCACCATGATCAGCAGAGAAGTCCCACCGAAGATGAAACTCTGGCCGACACCGAGTGCACCGAAGGCGTACAGGGGGATGACCGCCACGATCGCCAGATAGATCGAACCCGGGAACGTCAGGCGGCTCAACACGTAACTGAGGTACTGCTCGGTGGGCTTACCCGCCCGGATACCGGGGATGAATCCGCCGTACTTCTTCATGTTGTCGCTGACCTCGACCGGGTTGAACGTGATCGAGACGTAGAAGTACGCGAAGAAGATGATCATCGCGACGTAGAACAGGATGTACAGCGGCTCGGTGCCCGTGGCCAGGTTCCGCTGGATCCAGCGGCCCCACTCGGAGTTCGTATTGCCACTCACGGTGGCCAGCAACTGCGGGATGTAGAGCAGGGACGAGGCGAAGATGACCGGGATAACACCAGCCATGTTGACCTTCAGGGGGATGTAGGTGGAAGCCCCGCCCATGAGCCGGGAACCGACCATCTTCTTGGCGTATTGCACCGGGATGCGGCGCTGGGCCTGCTCGACGTAGACCACCGCCGCGATGATGACCACGCCGACCAGCAGCGTCAGCGTCAGCGCGAACGCCCCCCGGCTCTGGTAGATCGAGTAGAACTGTCCGGGCATGCCGGCGATGATCGACACGAAGATCAGCAAGGACATGCCGTTGCCAACGCCGCGGTCAGTGATCAGTTCACCGAACCACATCAACATCGCCGCACCGGCGGTCATCACGAGCACCATGGTGAGGATCAGCGG
>JALOLM010000418.1 GCA_025455985.1 Candidatus Nanopelagicales bacterium
GCGCGGGGAGTCCGGGGTCACCGGCCAGGACGAGGAGGCCGGGGACGAACTGCGGGTGATCGAATTCCCGCGCATCGCCGGGCACAAGGCCTTCGACATAGACCAGCCGTGGTTCGAGGACCTGCTGGCAGGCATTGGTCAGGCCAAAGGCCCGAAGGCACACTGACATCGTTGCGTCTTCCGACGAAGTAGCCCACAACCGGGCGCTGTGGACGCTGGTCAACCACCGCCACACCGATGCGGCGGCCGATGCGATGTGGTCGCGAGACGGCATTCGCTGGGGGTTGTTCTCGCTGCCCGAGGCGGACGTGCGAGCGCTGCCGCCGCTGGAATCGGCGACGGTGGTGGAGTTGGGAGCCGGCTCAGCTTTCTTCGCTGCAGCGTTGGCCCGCGCCGGCGCCAGGCCGATCGCGATCGATCTCAGTGAGGACCAGCTGGCCACCGCGGCCCGGTGCCAGGCGGTGCACGGGCTACGCTTCCCGCTCATCCAGGCTGATGCTCACGCGGTGCCGTTGCGCGACGGATGTGCCGACCTCGTCGTCAGTGAGCACGGCGCCAGTGTGTGGTGCGACCCGCAGGTCTGGGTGGCCGAGGCCGCGCGGATCCTCAAGCCCGGCGGCTGGCTGGTATTCCTGGTCAACAGCGTCCTGTCGACTTTGTGTGTTCCGGATGAAGGCCCAGCACTTCCTGCGCTCCAGCGCTCCAGTGACCAACTAGGCCGGATGGTCTTCGACGGGGTCGAGTACCACCCGAGTCACTCGGAGTGGATCGCTGTTCTGCGCGACAACAGTTTCGCGGTTGAGGCCCTGCATGAGTTGCGAGCGCCCGCGGGTGCATCCACCCAGGACTTCTACGAGATCGCGGAGGTCGAGTGGGCTTCGCGCTGGCCGGTCGAAGATCTATGGGTGGCCCGTCTGGGTGGGTGAGGAGCAGCGCTCGCCGTGGCTGTTCTCCACTGTGAAGGCTTGCCGGACCGCGCGCTCCGGCCCTGCAACGCAACTCCTGGCGACCGCCTGCCCGTTTAGGCTCGGAGTTGTGGATGAGATGCGGGCGTCGGACGCCGATCGGGATCGCTATGCCGCGGTGCTGCAGCAGGCGTTCGTGGACGGACGCTTGACGCAAAGTGAGTACAACGACCGGCTCGGGGCAGTGATGGAAGCCAAGACCTACGGGGAACTGCAGCCGCTGATCGCCGACCTGCCGGCCGACAACCTGCCCGTTGTGCGCCCTGCCGCCGACATCGTTCCCGCGGCGGCCTCCGGTCCCCCGATGATCGCGGTGTTCAGCGGGGTGGAACGCAAGGGCGTGTGGGGCATGCCCGATGACAACGTGGCGGTGGCGGTGTTCGGCAGCGTCGAGATCGACCTGCGTGAGGCGCAGATATCGGCGGCCAGCAACGAGATCCGCGCGTTCGCGATTCTGGGCAGCGTCGAGATCATCGTTCCCAAGGGCATGCGGGTCGACGTCAGTGGCATCGGAATCCTCGGTGAGTTCACGCGCTCCAAGGCGTCAGCGCCGGATCCGAACGCTCCTTTGGTGCGTGTCTCCGGGTTGGCGTTTCTGGGCAGCGTGAACGTAAAGGAGAAGGACTGACCCACCTCAGCGCTAGGCTCCCTTGCATGTCAGTTGATACGGCCCAAGATGCTCGACCGCCCAAGGGGGCGCTGGCGAAACTACTCGTCGCCGCCATTGTGGTGGGGCTGGCGGCAGGTGGGGCAGTCGTCGCATTCCTGGCCGCTGAACACCAACTCCAGAACCTGCTGTGGACCACCATTCCCGATGCCCTCGGGGGCACGCCGGGATGGTGGGTGTTCGCTGTGCTCATCGTCGGTGCGCTTGGGGTCTGGGGGGCTCTGAAGCTTCCGGGTCACGGCGGTCACCGGCCGCTCGACGGCCTGGGGATCGACATCGGGCCCAAGGCGATCGTCTCGGTTGTGGTGGCTGCGCTGATCTCCTTGAGTGTGGGGGCGGTCGTGGGTCCTGAGGCGCCGCTGATGGCGGTCGGCTCCGCGGTTGGGGGCGTGATCGCCCTTCGAACCACCGACAACGTGCGCAAGGTGCTGATGCTGGCCGGTGCGGCAGCGGCCATCACGATGATCCTGGGCAACCCGATGGTTTCGGCGGTGCTGCTGCTGGAGGCCGCCGCGATCAAGGGCAGCCCGGGCGGCAAGAAGGTGATGATCGCGATCCTGCCGGTGCTTGTGGCGATGGGCTTTGGCTATCTGATCCAGGTGGGCGTGGGCGACTGGAGCGGAGTAGGCGCATCCAAGCTGGCGGTGCCGGGTCTGCCCGCGTATCCGACCGTGCAACTGCTGGACCTGCTCCTGGCGGTGGTGGTGGGCATCGTGACCGCGCTATGTGCGGTGCTGGCGGTGGAGAGCGGCACCATTTTCCAGAACAAGATCCCTGGGCAATTGACCCGCCTGTTGCTCGCGGCGGTAATAGTGGCGGGGGCGGCCGTTGCCACGCGTGCGATCACCGGCGAGCCGGTCGACACCGTGCTGTTCTCGGGGCAGGAAGCCACTGCCAGCGTGCTGGGCATCACCTCAGCGAGCGCGCTGCTGATCATTGCAGTGGCCAAGACCATCGGCTACGCGGTGTCGCTGGGCGGCGGTTTCCGCGGTGGC
>JALOLM010000419.1 GCA_025455985.1 Candidatus Nanopelagicales bacterium
CCGCTCCGCGGGCTGGAGGGCTCCTGGAGTTTCGGTTTCGATGTCCGCCTGCTGGAGATTGCCCAAAGTACCACCGTCACCGTCAATCAGTTTCATTTCGAAACTGGCTACCACTCAGTTAAGGGCGGCTCTGTGTTGAACCACGGCAATCTTAGCCTGCGTGGTGTCACCATGCGGGGCAGCACTGCACCCGATGGCGCGGCCATATACAACACCAGTACCGGCACACTGGTCATGGAAGACAGCGTCATCTGGCGTAGCGGTAACGTGGACGATCAGCCAATACCAGTGCGTGGCGTGGTGTTCAGCGAAGGTAATTTGACGATACGCAACTCCACCATCTCTGGGAATAAGGCCACGGAGACCGCCGGCATCTGGAGCGCCGGCACCATGTCACTGGACAGTGTCACGGTGGCGAACAACGAGATAACCGGTGGCAGCAACGCGGTGGCACTGGTGAACAGCGGGCCAGCGACGATCATCAACAGCATCTTTGCCGACAGCATCGGCGGTGCTGATGTTTCCTGTACCGTCGTGCCGACTGGCGGCTACAACCTCACCGAGACGCAGCAGTCGGGTTCCGCGTGTTTCACCGACGGGGTCAATAACGACTTCGTCGGTCAGGACCCCATGCTGCTTCCGCTGGGCAACAACGGTGGGGTGGGCTTCACACTCACACATGCCCTGCAGGTCGGCAGCCCGGCGATCGACACCGGCGCCACGGGCCTGACCACGGATCAGCGCGGCCACCCGCGTCCGCCCGGCGCGGGGGACGACAGGGGTGCGTTCGAGGCCGCCGCGAAGGGCATCCTGACCGTCCGCAAGCGGGCCACGCCGGCCGATGGACGCGACTTCGACTTCACCCTCGACGGCGGCTCCCTGGGCTCGCCTATCGCCTTCCAGCTCGACTGGGGCGACGACAGTGACGCCGTCAACAGCAGCGAGACCTTCGTCCTCGTCGCGGGTCAGTACACGGTCACCGAGGCCGACTCCGGCCAGATGGGTACGCGGCTGATCAGCTGCAGCGATGCCAACGGCCCCCTGGGCAGCTTCTCCGGCAACACCCTGACCATCGACCTGCAGGAGGCCGAGGACGTCGACTGCACCTTCTTCAACGAGGAGCGGTTCACGGTGGCCGCGACCGTCTCCGCCACCGGCAACGGCAACGGCAGCGTCGCCTGTTCCCCGGCCCAAGTCTGGAAAGGCGAGACCAGCACCTGCACGGCGGTGCCGGATGCCGGCTCCCTGGTCATGAAGTGGACCGGCGACTGTTCCGGCTCCGGCTCGGCTGTGGAGTGCTTCCTGAGCAAGATCACCAAGGACCAGTCCTCCGAGGTGGTCTTCGTGAACTGCTCGCAGATTTGCGACCTGGACAACGACAGCGATGTGGATAGCGCCGACCTGAGCCGCATCAGCCGTGGCCGCGGGCGTTCGGTCAGCCCGGGCGCGGATCACTCCGGCGACTGCGACATGGACGGTCGTCTCAGCGGCAACGACGTGCAGGCCTGTAAGCTTTTCCTGAACTGAGGCCCGGAGCGGGCGCAGGGACGCGCCCTCTCCGACCCGGGGAAGGCGCAGGCATCAACCCAATTCCGAAGATTCAAATTCCAGAGGCTGCAAAACCATGAAGACACCAAAGCACATTCGACGACTGCTCGCCGGCTCGGCGCTCGCGCTGCTACCGGTCCTTCCCGCGGCGGCGGCGCCGACACTCGCGATCGTTCCGCAGGGGCCGACCAATTTCACCGTGGGCCAGGTCGGGGCGCAGGTCACCTTCGATGTCCAGATCCAGGGGCTCGGCGCGGGCGAGGTGCTGAGCTTCTACGACTTCGGCATCATCAGCGATCCGACCGTGATCTTGCTCAGTAGCGTCAGCGGATTCACGAGCCGGCTCGGGGACGCCTCCGCCAACAACGGTACTGATCCGACCGAGGTCTACAACCGGAATCATCTGGACGAGACCAACGACCCCTCCGCCCCTTCTCCGGTTACGGGGACCGATTGCGGCGGCACAGGCTATTTCGCTACCTGCAACAGCTTGTGGAATTACACCCAGGCGGATGTCGACCTGGGCGCGTACGTGGGGCCGACCCTGGCGAACGGGCCTGTGATCACGAGCGCGGGTGCGGTGAATCAGGGCTCACTTCGCTTCTACCAGGCCTCCTCTCTGGACGAGGCGACCCTGCAAAGCCTTCAGAACGTGGCCAACGGCACCTTCACGCTCTTCAGCCTGACCTTCGATGTCATCACCGATGCGGTCGCCTCGACGCCGATCCTGTTCGTCGACGATCGCGACTACGCGAACTACGACCCGGTCAACGGTCCGTTTCTCATGAACGTGGCCCTCAACGACCCCTTCGAGCCGCAATATCTGCAACGCACGGGCTCGGAGGTCGTCATCGCGCAGGCCCCCGTCCCGGCCACAGCTCTCCTTCTGCTCCCCGGTCTCGTCGGCATGGCGAGGCTTCGCCGCCGCCGTTAGACCGCGTGAGGCAGTCCGTAGGGTGCGGTGAGCGCGTAGCGCGTAGCGCGTAGGGTGGGTAGAGCGCAGCGAAACCCATCTGTCCCAAGCCCATCTATCCCAAGCCCATCCCGGGACGCAGGAAAAGGG
>JALOLM010000078.1 GCA_025455985.1 Candidatus Nanopelagicales bacterium
GTGTGGACGTCCCACATGAGCGACTCCGCCTTCTCACGGGAGTAGCCGAAGTACTGCATGAACACGTACGTCACGTAGCTCATCAGGTTGATCGGGTCGTTCCACACCAGACACACCCACGGGGAATCCGGGGCGAGACTGCTGCGCGGCGACTCCAACTCGGCCGGGGCGATACTCATCACCGGCGATTCTCCCACTGTCGCGGGGTGCATGGGCAGGCCCCGTCAGCAGACCGGCAGTAGCGTTGCGTGTGTGACTGCCCAAACCTCCGGGCCCCACCTGCCCGATCCACCGATCCTGCACGCCATTCGCGATGCTGTGATCGGCGACGACCAGGTGATGTACGGTCCCTACGGTCCTCGCCGCGTGACGTACGCCGACTACACGGCCAGCGGCAGGGCGCTGAGTTTCCTGGAGGACTTCATCCGCGATGAGGTCCTGCCCCGCTACGCCAACACCCACACCGAGAGTTCGGGCACGGGCCTGCAGACCAGCCGGTTGCGCGAGGACGCCCGGCAGATCATCCGGTCGGCACTCAATGCCCACGACGCGGCCGTCATCTTCTGCGGCTCCGGCTCGACCGCGGCCATCAACAAACTGGTGGGCATGCTGAATCTGCGGATCCCCGCGGATCTCGACGCCCGCTTCGGTCTGGCCGACCACATTCCCGCCGAGCAGCGACCGGTGGTGTTCGTGGGCCCGTATGAACACCACAGCAACGAACTGCCGTGGCGGGAATCCATCGCCACCGTCGTGACGATCCCCGAGGACGTCGACGGCCACATCGACACGCAGGGACTGCGCGCCGCTCTCATCGAATACGCCGAGCGCCCCCTGAAGATCGGCTCGTTCAGCGCCGCCAGCAACGTGACCGGCATCATGACCGACACCGCGGGGATCTCCCGGATCCTGCACGAGAACGGCGCCCTTGCCCTCTGGGACTACGCAGCTGCCGCGCCGTACGTCGAGATCGACATGAACCCGCCCGACGAACTCGCCTACGCCGACGCGATCTTCATCAGTCCGCACAAGTTCATCGGCGGACCTGGAACCCCTGGGCTGCTGGTGGTCAGGCGCGACATCGTGCACAACAGCGTGCCGGAGTCGGTGGGCGGGGGCACGGTCGCCTTCGTCAACCCCGAGGACCACCTGTACCTCACGGACATCGAGCACCGGGAGGAGGCGGGGACCCCGGCGATCGTCGAGTCCATCCGGGCAGGGCTGGTCTTCCAACTGAAGGAGGCGGTGGGCGCCCAGACGATCCGGGCACACGAGGAGAGCTTCGTGCGCCGGGCGATCACGGCGTGGGACCGACACCCCAACATCGAGATCCTCGGCAACCAGCAGGCCCAGCGACTGTCGATCGTCAGTTTTGTCGTGCGCCGTCCGGACCACATGTATCTGCATCACAATCTGGTGGTCGCGATCCTCAACGACCTGTTCGGGATCCAGGCGCGCGGCGGGTGTTCCTGCGCCGGACCCTACGGTCACCGCCTGCTGGGTATCGACCTCGACCGGTCACACGAGTTCCAGTCACAGATTGTGTCGGGCTGCGAGGGCATCAAGCCCGGCTGGGTGCGGGTCAACTTCAACTACTTCATCTCCGAGACCGTTTTCAACTACGTGATCGCCGCTGTGGAGCTGGTGGCCGACCAGGGCTATCGGCTGATTGAGGACTACCGTTTCGAACCGGTCAGCGGCCTCTGGCGCCACAAGGACGGGCCGGTCGAACCGCCGCTGCGCCTCGATCAGGTGCACTACGACCAGGGCGTCATGACCTACCCCCAGCACGCGGACAAGGCCCCGGAGAGCGCGCTGGCCGATTACTTGGAGCAGGCACGAGAGCTACTGGCGTCCCGTGACGAACCACAGATCGGTGAGGATTCTGCAATGTCGTCACAATTCGAGCACTTGCGCTGGTTCGAATTGCCGCCGGTCTGCATGACACCGGCGTGACCAGCAGTGGTCAGCGGGAGCGGAAACTCACGGTGGAGCTGACACCGCGGGCGTAGCCGGCGAACGGCTGCGAGACCACGCGGTAGGTGTAGCTTCCGTTCTTCACCGTCGGGATGACCTTGAAGCGGTATTCACCACTGTTGTTGGTGCGGGTCGATCCGAGAGAGACCCACTTGCCCTCGATCAGTCGCTGCCGCACGACCTTGACGCGGGCGCGGGCCGGCGAAACTGTGCCGGACAGCCGCACCTTCTGACCGGTGAAGGCCACGATCGAGGAGTTCACGCTCACTGCCGCCCGCACCCTGGTACGCAGAACCGCGCTGCGGGCCGCCTTGCGGATGCCGCTGCTGGAGACCTTCACCCGGAAGGCACTCGTGCGCGCCGGGGCGTGTTTGAAAACCACCTGGCCGCTCTTTGGCACGGACTCCTTCGCGACCTCACGCCAACCGCCCTTGCCCTGCGGGTTGGCCAGCAAGGTCGCACTACCCCCGCCGTCGGGCTGACCGTCCACACTGACCTGGGCGCTGAAGGATGCTTCCTGCCCCTTGGTCACGAACTTGGGGGCCCCGATCTTGACCGTCCCGCTCTTGCGGGCACCCGGCTTGGCCTTCTGCACGCCGACGGCCTCGCGCACGGCCGGCCATTGGTCGGCAGCCTCACCACCGATGGTCCACAGCGCCGCGCCGGCAAGACCCTGGGAACGCGCGACCGAAACGCGGTCGGCCACGGACTTCGCATCCGCGAAATAGGCGCGCCGGCTGACGGTGCACTCGGTCTTCTCGCCCTTGGCGTTCAGACCCTTGTAGACGATCGAGTAGGAGACGTTCATCTCCCCCGAGGAGTCACGGCTGATCTGGCTGGGAGCGACCCCATCGGCGGCCAGGGAGGAGAGCGCCGAGGCCGAGGTCATGGAGAAGTTGGAGTTCTTGATGTCCTGGCCCACAGGGCATTTGCCGGTGGTGCCCGTGTGCCAGTTGCGGCCGTACACGGGGATCCCGAGTTGCACCTTGCCGGCGGGCACGACACTGGGCGCGTAGGCCGCTACCTTCTGGACCCAGTTCAGCGGAGCGATCGGCCCGGGACTTCCCACGGAGTAGTCGTAGGCCATGATCCGCAGCAGGTCGGCGTACTCACCGATCGCCGGGTAGTCGTAGACCCAGTAGCCACTCGTGCTGTCTTTGTTCGAGTTGTATGTCGGGGGGACCGTCACTGCCAGCAACTTGCCCTCGGCGTGCAGGGCACCGCCGAGTTCCTTGAGGAACGCGATCCAGTTGGGCCGGGTCGCTGCCCACGTGGAGGTCCCGTCGGTGAAGGCGAAGGTCTCGTAGTCCAGATCGATGCCGTCGTAGCCGTTGGCCATCACCAGCGCCACGATGTCTTTGACGTGGGCGGTGCGCTTGGCCTGCGATGCCAAGGTGGTGGCCATGCGGCCCTTGCCCGAACCGTCGGTGATCGACGGCAGGATTTTCACGTCCTGCCCCCGCAACTTCTCGAGCGCCGCAGCCTGCGTCGTGGCGGCCAGGTGGTTGTGAATGTAGATCTTGGAGCCGTCCCACCGGGCGTCGTGCCAGAACGGGGAGATGTCGCTGAAGATGTCGGAGTTTGTGAGGAAACTCGCGGTGGCGGCCGAGGTCGACCAGTAGGGCAGCCAGCCGCTCATGAACCGCCGAGGTTCGTCGGCCGCTTGGGCAGGCACCAGCGCTGTCGCGGTGAGGCACCCAGCCACAACCGCAGAGGCGACAGCGGCGCCACGACGCTTCATCAAGCCTCCCCAGGCCATTCGTTACCCACGTATCGGCAGGCACCGAGCATTGCATGACCTGCGTCTCACATCAGTGTAGTCCGCTTGAGCGATGAATGAATTCGACGTCCGACTTTCGGGCGTGATCGGGGGCAATCCATCCGAAAGGGTGACCATTGCGCCGCACCGCCCCACACGCATGGACGAGGTGCGCGATGTACGGGCTACCGTGTATTCCCATGCGCACACCGATCGCCCTGGCTTCGGCCTCCGCCCTGGTGATGCTGGGGGCGGTCCCGGCCACCGCGGACACCGACTCGCTGGCCGACCGGGCCGAGGCAGCCGCAGCGGCCGCCAGCCTGCAGGCCTCGGTCTCCAGCCGGCAGGCCAACGCCACGATGGCCTTCCTCCTGCCACTACGCATCAACAACCCGCGCATCGGGGACAACTTCGCTTTCGACGTGGTGGACACCGACACCGGCGAACCGGTTTTCTCCCGTCAGGCCACCGAACCCAAGCGCCCGGCCTCCAACATGAAGATCGTGACCGCGATCAGCGCGTTGCATGTCCTCGGCCCGCAGACCCGCATGACCACCGACGTGCTGGCGCCGCAAGCCGGCCAGCTGATTCTGCGAGGGGGAGGCGACACGACCCTGGGCGTCACCGGGCTCACGACATTGGCCAAGAAGTCCGCGAAGTACATCAAGCGCAACGACCTGCTGCCCGATCTCGTGCAACCGCCGTCGTACCGGCCCAAAACCTGCACTGTGGACGGCAAGACCCGTCGCTCGACGACAAAACGGCCCTGCCCGTTGGTCGTGCCACCCCAGACCCGTCCTGCGGTCAAGATCTTCATCGACGACTCGTTGTACGGCGCAGTCTCGAAGGCCCCCGGGTGGACCGACTCCTACCAGCCCAGCATCGCCCGCCCGGTGCGAGCGCTGGGCCGGATCGGGGTCTACCAGTGGGACAGCGCCCAAGAGGCGGCGTCGGTCTTCGCGGCGGCCGTGCGTTCGGCCGGGGTCAAGGCGACAGTTTCCGGCCGGCTCGATGCAGAGGACGACGATCCGGTGGCGGCCAGTTTCCGCGGTGACACCGTCGCAGCGCAGGTGCGGTACATGCTGCAGGTCAGCGAGAACAACATCGCCGAGATGCTGTACCGGCAGGTCGCCGTCGAGCGAGGTCGTCAGGGCACGTGGAAGGGAGCCCGTCTGGCTGCCCGCGACACGATGCGCGAACTGGGACTGAACACCGACTCCCTGCGCCTGCTGGACGGCAGCGGACTCTCCCGCGACGACCGGCTCACCGCACGTTTCCTGACCGAGGCGCTGCAGGTTGCCCTGGACACCGAGCAGTACCCGGAGTTCTCGTCCTTCTTCGACGCGTTGCCGGTCGGCGGCCGGTCGGGGACATTGGCGCCGAGCGCAGCGCGGTACACCACAGCACCGAGCAAGTGCGCCGCCGGCAAGGTGCACGCCAAGACCGGCACGCTGTTCGACACGATCGGGCTGTCCGGGTACGCCGAGGGGGCAGACGGGGAACTGCGCGCGTTCTCGGCACTGGTCAACGACCGGCCGCAGAACTACAGCCCGCTGTCGACGCGGCAGGCAGTGGACGGCTTGGTCGCCACAGTCAACGGCTGCTGGGGGCCGACGGATAAGACGGGCACTCCCCCGCCAGTGGAGTAGCGGCAGTGACCTGCTCAGCGCAGGCGGGAGGCGATCGAGTCGCGGGCGGCCACGAGTTCGCCCAGCGCGACCTCGTCCGGCGACCCCAGGACATACAGGCCGACAACGGCTTCGATACCGGGAACGGACAGTGCCGCTGCTGCTGAAGCCACTGCCCCACTGCCGCGGGCAGGGGTGACCACGGGACGGTTGTCACCTCTCCTGGCCAGTAGGACTGCTTGACCGGCAGCGCTGTCCTCCAGACCGGACCTGGAACCGACCCGAACCCCCACGAAGACCTCCGCCCGCGGAGGTTCGGAAACGGCCACCACGACCAGTCCATCGGCGCCGTCGGTGATGCTCAGGTGAGCAGTGGCGGTCGTCTGGTCGGCAAGCCTGCGCAGAGGGGGAAGCGCCGCCTCGCGCAGCAGGGGTTGTACCTGCCGCGCCAAACCGATCAAACCCAGTCCTACGTGGCAGCGGCCATCGGCCGCTCGGCGCAACAGCGCATGCTTTTCCAGGGTCACCACAAGGCGGTAGACGACCGTGCGCCCGATCCCGAGCTCCGTGGCGATCTCACTGACCCGCATCCCCTCGGGGTTGTCGGCCAGCAACGTCAGCAGCGTCAGCCCCCGATCCAACGTCTGCGAAGTCTCAGCAGTCATCGAGTCCACTGTCTCTCGCCATCGCCGAGTTGAGAACCACTTGGCGGTGGTGTCGGCCGGATTCTTGCCCGAATCGCCTCAGTCCTTCTTATCTGCTCCGGTGGGCAGACCTTTGAAGATGGCCTCGCAAGTGGGACACACCGGGAAACGCGACGGGTCCCGGTTGGGAACCCAGACCTTGCCGCACAGCGCGATGACCGGTTCCCCGAGCACCGCACTCTCGAGGATCTTGTCCTTCTTCACGTAGTGCGCGAAGCGTTCGTGGTCTCCCTCTTCGAGGCGCGGATCACTTTCGACCAGGGTGTCCCCTGTCAGTTCCGGGCTCTCAAGAGGGGAAGGAGTTGCAGCCATACGGGTGATCCTACGTGACCTGCATCACACCCACGAAGCCCGTCCCATAACACAGCGTGAGAGGTCACGAGAGGGTCACGGGATGGGGCGAAACGGTCACTTGTGACGCTGAGTGGTCGCGAACCCGGCTCCGTGAGAAATGCTCGTGGTACTTGACGCCGTCGTGGTTACTCTGCGCATAATGCCATCGAACGGTTGACGGTGAGACCAACCGAACGGACGATGCCGCCACCGTTCACTGTCAGTAGCGTTCAAGTCGTGGTTAGCGCGTTCCGATTCCTCTAAACGGGGGAACCGGGACACGGAGGTTTTTCCGCTCAACACCAGGGGTGAGTGCCGTCGCGTGATGCGGCGGCCGATTGGAAAGGTTTTCAGTATGCCGCAGCAGCCTCTTTCGCAGGTCCCAGCAGATGCCACATGGGATTGGCAGGAGGTCGGTTCCTGCCGTGAGGCCGACCCGGAACTGTTCTTCCACCCGCAGAACGAGCGCGGTCTGGCCCGTCTTCGCCGGGACCGAGCAGCAAAGGCCGTCTGTGCCAACTGCAACGTCCGGATCGAATGCGCCGACTATGCGATCCGGGCCCGCGAGCCGTACGGCGTGTGGGGCGGGCTCACCGAGGAGGAGCGCGAGCGCGTGTATGTGCGCATCACGTTGGCCCAGTTCCCCCGCCAGCGTGGCGAAGGTGCCATCGCAGCGGCCGCTGAGATCTCCGAGGCCGTGTCACCCGGAGCCCTCGGAGTGGTCTCCTAGACCCCCATTTACAACAGGCGCCGTCGGCTGGACCGGCGGCGTCTTTTCATGTCCGGCTCTCTGATTCATCCAGCTGGCGAAGCACCGCCCGATAGGCGCGGAACGCGACGACCGTAGCCACCGCGAGAAGCAACGCCATGACCCCGTACAGGGGGCTGGCCTGCGTCACTGCGACAACGCCGAGCCACAGTGTCCCAAGTGCACACATCGCGGCCAGGAACATCAGCACGTTGCTCTTCGCTGCACCACTCATGCCCGCCAGCCTAGTTGCCCGCGACGCGCGCCACACAAACAGCGGCGGCCCCCCACATCCACGTGGAGGGCCGCCGCTGTTGGACGAACTCAGACCTCAGCCGCCAAGTGCCGGCACGAACGTACCGAGTGCCAGCAGCAGGCAGGTCAGCACGAACAGCATGATCAGCAACGGCCACACCCACTTCAGGTAGCGGTCGTAGCGGACCTTGGCGATGGCCAGACCACCCATGACGATCGCGGAGGTGGGCGTGAACAGGTTCACCCAACCCGAGGCCGACTGGTAGGCGGTCACGACGATCGCGCGGCTGACACCGGCGAAGTCACCCAGGGGCGCCATGATCGGCATCGCCAAGGTCGCGTGACCTGAGGACGACGGGACCAGGAACGCAAGTGGGATGTTCACGATGAACATCATCACCGCGAACAAGGCACCCGACAGGTCGGTGACCAGGCTCTCCAAGGAGTGCAGCACCGTGTCGGTGATCCCGGAGTTGTTCATCACGACCGTCACACCACGCGCGAACGCGATGATGAAGGCCGCACCGATGAAGTCGCCCATGCCGGAGATGATCGCGTTGACCATCCCTTCCTCGCCGAGTTTGCCGATCAGACCGATGATGATCGCTGCGACCAGGAACAGTGCGGCCAACTCGGGGAAGTACCAGGCCCAGGTGAACCGCTCCATCGATGCGAAGAAGTCCGACCACGGGATCACCGAGTAGATCATG
>JALOLM010000420.1 GCA_025455985.1 Candidatus Nanopelagicales bacterium
CGCGTGTTGCGCGAAGCTGCCGCGATGGCCGATCCGGGGAGTCGTTCACCGCGGGAGTCGCTGGTGCGCGTGGAAATGCTCAAGCGGGGCTTGCCGCGTCCGGTGCTCAACCTGGACATCATTGAACAGGGGACGTGGATCGGCTGCGGAGACTTCGTGTGGCCCGAGTACCGCGTGATCGCCGACTACGACGGGGATCACCACAACGACGAGCGGCAGCGCACACAGGACAACCAAACCCGCGATGACTACGCAGACTGCGGGTGGCGTCACGTTCCGCTCACGAAACGCAGCCTCCGCAACATGGATGCGGCCATTGAGCGAGTGGCCAGAGCATTGCGGGCTCGCGGTTGGCGCCCGTTGTCGTGAAGTTGACACGACACGCCGGCGTGTCCGCGTAACTTCGCGACATCCGGCGGGGTAACCGACGGGGCAGACGGCGGGCCCGGCTGCCGACTGGCCTGCCCCCTGCTCGGACCGTAGATTCACAACGTGGCTGAACTGCTTCTGGGGCGCACGCCCGAAACCAACACCGATGTGAGCGTCAAGACCGACGACCTGGTCACCCATGGCGTGATTGTGGGGATGACCGGGTCCGGCAAGACCGGCCTGGGGATCGGCCTGATCGAGGAAGGCCTCAACGCCGGGGTTCCGTGTCTGATCATCGACCCGAAGGGCGACCTGACCAACCTCGCGCTGGTCTTCCCAGGCCTGAGCGGACCCGAGTTCGAACCCTGGGTCGACCCGGCCCAGGCCAAGGAGGCCGGGACCCCGGCGTTCGCCGAACAGCAAGCTGCCGCCTGGAAGCAGGGGCTCGCGCCATGGGGCATCGCGGAGCCACAGATGGCCGAGTTCAAAGCCAAGTTCGACGTCGCGATCTTCACACCTGGCAGCAACGCCGGAACGCCACTCAACGTGCTGGGTTCCCTGAAGGCCCCGCAGACCGATGACCAAGAAGTCGTCACCGACGAGATCGAGGGCTACGTCACCAGCCTGCTGTCAGTAGTCGGAATCTCTGCCGACCCGTTGAGCAGCCGTGAGCACATCTTGCTGTCCAACCTCATAGCCAGCGCGTGGGCGGCCGGCGAGGACATCGACCTGCCCACGCTGCTGGCCCGCGTCAACCAGCCCCCGATGCGCAAACTCGGCGTGTTCGACCTCGACGAGTTCTTCCCCCCGAAGGAGCGCCTGGCGTTCGCCATGCGGCTCAACGCTGTGCTGGCCGCACCCACCTTCGCGAACTGGATCACCGGTCAGCCCATCGACATCGAAGCGATGTTGCGCACTCCTGAAGGCAAACCCCGCGCGGCCATCGTGACCACCGCGCACCTGTCGGATGAGGACCGGCAGAGCGCGACGTCGCTGGTGTTGAGCAAGTTCGTCACCTGGATGCGCCGCCAGAGCGGGACGACGGACTTGCGGGCTCTGCTCTACATGGACGAGGTCGCAGGCTACCTCCCGCCGACAGCCAATCCCCCGACGAAGAAGCCGATCATGCTGCTCATGAAGCAGGCCAGGGCGTTCGGGATCGGTGTGGTCCTGAGCACCCAGAACCCGGTCGACGTCGACTACAAGGCGATCAGCAACGCGGGTACGTGGATGATCGGTCGGCTGACCACGGAGAACGACAAGGCGCGACTGCTCGAAGGTATGCCCTCAAGCACGGGCCTCTCGGACGCGATCTCAGGGCTGGGCAAACGGCAGTTCCTGATCCGCAAGGCCGGCGCCGACGACACGGAGACGTTCGCCACCCGGTGGGTGCGGTCCTACCTGCGGGGGCCGATGACTCGGGACCAGATCCAGCAGGTGATGGCCGACGCAGCTCCGGCCCCGGCACCTGTGGCGGTTGCCGCCCCCGTAACCGAACCCGAACCGGCGGCCGCCGACGATGAGACCCCGGTGATGCCGGCTGCGGCGGCGGAGATTCCGGTGTCGTACCTGGACCCGGCGGCGGCCTGGAGCGCGCAGGTCGGTGCCGTTGCGGCCGGGCCGACGGGCCCCCGATTGGAGGCCGCAGCGGTGGCCCGGGTCATCCTGCGCTACCAACTGGCCAAAGCCGACGTCGCCCACGACGAGGAGTACGAGGCGGTGATCCACCCGCTGCCCGAACAGACGATCTCCGTTAATCCGTTGGCGGTTGACTACGACGATCGAGACCTGCTGGCGAACGCTCCCGCCAACGCCCGGTACGTGATCCCAGCAGCGAAGATCGGCCAGAAGACGTACTGGAGCACACTGCAGAAGGACCTCGCCGACCACTTGGTCGCCCACGAAACGCTGGAGGTCATGCACAACCCGGAACTCAAGCTCTACTCCCGCGTAGGCGAGACGCCCGAGGAGTTCGCGTCACGCTGCCAGCAGGTCGCAATGGCTGAGGCCGACAAGAAGGCGGTGCTTCTGCGCAAGAAGTACGAGACCAAATTGCGCACGCTGCAGACGCGTTTGAACACAGCCTCTGGCCAGGCGCAACAGGCCAGCGCCGCCGCGAGTTCCAGCGTGATGGACTCAGCGGCCTCGGTGCTCGGTGGGTTCCTCAGCGGCAGGCGTTCGGTGTCCTCCATCGGTGCTGCCGCTCGGCGGACCCAAAGTGCCAATGCCCGGGCGCAG
>JALOLM010000079.1 GCA_025455985.1 Candidatus Nanopelagicales bacterium
TCGGCCACGCTGGTGTTCTCCAGCACTTCGCGCATCGCTGCGCGGGTGGCCACCCACACTGTGCGCAGGTGTTCGGCCGGGCCGGTGTAGGACGCGTCCTCCGGGGCCTCGCTGCGCACCGCCCCCAAGGGGCCGTCGAGCACGCGGATCACGTCGGCCACGCTGATGTCCGTAGGGGATTGTGCCAGTCGGTAGCCGCCATCGGCCCCGCGCTGACTGACCACGATGCCGGCGCGGCGCAGTTGCCCCAGGATGCCTTCCAGGAAACGGACCGGAATGTCCTGACTGCCCGCGAGCCAGTCGCCTTTGAGCATCTGGCGAGGGTCTTCCTCCCAGGCGACGGCGAGTTCGGTCAAGGCGCGCAGAGCGTAGTCCACCCTCGCCGAGATCTGCATGCTGGCATTGTCCCGCTTCTTGCCGACAATGCCAGCACGCGAGGTCATGTCGCTAACCCCCGCCGCTCGCGCAACCGGCGCGCGAAGCTGGAGAACAGCCCGTCGACCAACATGCCGATGACCAGAATGACCAGCATCGTGCCGAGCAGTTGTGGTGCCTTGGCCAGCTGTCGAGCGAACTCCAGTTGGGCGCCCAGCGACGGCCGTTCGGCGATGATGACCAGCAGTTCACCGGCCATCAAGGAACGCCAGGCGAAGGCCCAGCCTTGGGTTAGTCCGCTCACGTAACCGGGTAACGCAGCGGGCAGGATGATGTTGCGGTACATGGCGACCGGGCCGGCACCGAGTACATGCCCCAACCGCCAGAAGGCAGGTGGAACCTGGTCTATGCCTGAGATCACGCCGTTGGCGATGCTGGGTGCCGCGCCGAGTACCACGACGAACAGGATCGCCTGCTCGTTGATCCCGAACAGAAGGATCGCCAGCGGGAACCAGGAGATCGACGGCATGGTCTGCAGGCCGGTGATCAGGGCCCCGACTGCCAGCCGCAGTGGCCGGATGCGGGCCACCAGGATTCCCAGCGTCGTGCCGATCAGCAGTGCGAGTGCGAAGCCGGCGACGGCCCGGGTCAACGTGGTCGCGATGGCGCTCCAGAAGCGGTCGGTGCCCATCATTTCCCACACCGCCTGCAAGGTGGTGACGGGACCGGGCAGGACGTATTCGGGTCGCCAGCCGGACCACACGACCAACTGCCAGACGGTGAGTACCAGGCCCACCGCCATCAGCTTGGGCCAACTCCACGCCCAGATCCGCGACAACATCGAGTCACGCTTGGGCTCGGGCAGGACATCTACCACAGGTGTCAGGACATCAGTTGCCATGTCAGGCCGCCTCGTGCAGTCGTCGAGTCAGGTCGCCGGCTCGCTCTGCCACGGCAGCGCTGTCCATGATCCGCGGGTGCGGCAGGTCCACGATCTGCTCGTGCACGATCTTCCCGTAGGCCATCAGGATCACCCGATCGCCCAAACGGACCGCTTCGCGCATGTTGTGCGTGACGAACATGACGGTCAGGTCGCGTTCGCGCACGACGCGTTCGATCTCGTCGTGCAGCAGATCGCGGGTCATGGCGTCCAGTGCGCCCAGCGGCTCGTCCATGAGCACCAGATCGGCCTTCTGGGCAAGGCAGCGCGCCAGGGACACGCGTTGGCGCATGCCGCCGGACAGTTCGTGCGGTCGGCGGGTGGCGGTGCCGGAGAGCCGTACCACCTCGAGTAGTTCGTCGGCCTCTCCCTTGCGCTGCGAACGGGGAACCCCGCGCAGTTTGAGCGCAAGTTCCACGTTCTGGCGCGCTGTCAGCCAGGGCAGCAGGGTGGCGTCCTGGAACATGAGCGCGGTACGTCCGCTGACCTCGACAGAGCCCGAACTGGGGGTGTCGAGGCCAGCCACGATGTTCAGCAGGGTCGTCTTGCCGCAGCCGCTGTGACCCACGACTGTGACGAACTCCCCCTGCCTGACATCGAGGTCGACCCCGTGCAGGGCAGCCGTGCGGCCCTCGTCGGAATCGAAGACTTTGGTCACAGCGCGCACCTTCAGCGCGGTCTGTTCACGGGTCTGCATGGTGAGCGTCATTGCTGCACCTCATCCAAGCCAGCGTTCGCCAGCGACTTGTTGATGAAGGAGAGGTCGTACAGGGTCCCGGGCAGGCCTCCTGCCGCGTCGATCTCCGCTTGGTCGAGCAGGCCCACGTCCGTTGCGTGCTGGGCCGACGCGACGAGTGTGCCGGGCAGCGGATCAGCAGTGAACGTGACCTGCTTCCAGGCGCTGTCGAGGATCTCCGGATCCAGTTGGCTGCCGGTGAGGCTCTGCAGCGCGGCGTTGGCGTCGCTCTTGGCCTGCTTCGGGTCGTCGGCGATCAGCTCAAGGGCTTCGACGTGGGCATCGAGCACCGCCTGCACGACCTCCGGCTGCTCCTGGAGGAACTGGCTGCGGACCAGCAGGTTGGTGGTCACGAACTTGCCGTCAGGCCACAGATCCTTCTCGTTGACCAGGACCTTCGCGCCCTTGGCCACGTACTCCGACACCCACGGCTCGGGCACCCAGGCCCCTTGGATCTGATCGGCGCCGAAGGCTGTGAGGCCGTCAGCGTTGGCCTGTGGCTTGATCGACACGTCCCCGCCGCCCTCGACTGTGGTCGTCAGGCCCTCCTGCTTGAGCCAGTAACGCAAGGCGACGTCCTGGGTGTTGCCCAGCTGAGGGGTGGCGAGCGTCTTGCCCTTAAGGTCCGCAGCACTGTTGATGTCAGGCTTGACGACCAGCGCAGCGCCGCCGGAGGCGACCCCGGCGATCACCTTCACCGCTTCCCCCTTGGATTGGGTATAGGCGCTGATGGTCGGGTTCGGCCCGATGTAGGCGATGTCCAAGGAGTTGCCGAACAGGGCGGTCACGGCATCCGGGCCGGCGTTGAACGCCGTGGGCGTGACAGTGAGCCCGAGCGGCTTGACCGCATCCTTGAACAGGCCTTCCTGCAGCCCAACGAGGGCCGGTGCGTGGGTCAGGTTGGGGAAGAAGCCGAGACGAACGGTCTTGATCTCAGCGGCCGCCGGTTCGCCCGAGGCCGACGCATCTGCGGTGTCCCCGGAGGAGCACGCCGCCATTGAACCCAGCACGACCATGGCCGCTGCGACCGGGAAGAACTTGCGGGGGAATCTCATGCCTGACTCCTAATCGGTTTTTGTCTACTCACTTGCTAGGGAATATAACACATGTATTCCGACCAACTCACTTGGGTATGCGTGGCGAGTCCCGAAGGCCGGTCTCTGGACTACGGTTTTCGATGTGTCCGCCACATCGTCACCGTCGGTATTGCAGCGATGCGTAGAAGTGCTCGCTTCCCCCATCGAGGGCCGGGTGCTTCTGGGGCCGAACTGGTTCGCCTCGGTCATGGGCACCGGCATCGTGGCCGTCGCGGGTGCGACTCTGCCGGTGGGGATCCCGTCGGTCCTCACCACTGTCGCCTGGGCGCTGGCTGTCCTGCTGCTCGTTTCGCTGCTGATCTTCCTGCCGTTGAACTGGGCCAAGAACCCGCAGAACATGCGCGCCATCGCCAACGACGCGATCGCCATCCAGTTCTTCGGGGCTCCGCCAATGGCGCTGATGACGGTCGCGTCTGCCACTTTGCTGGTGGGCCAGCAGTACATCGGCGAGACGGTCGCGGTGCCTGTCGCCTGGGTGCTCTGGGGTGTGGGGACCGTCCTAGGCCTGATCACCGCGGTGGCCGTCCCTTACCGACTGTTCACGCGCCTCGACGTTCGTCACGATGGGGCGTTCGGCGGCTGGTTGATGCCGGTTGTGCCGCCCATGGTCTCAGCGGCCGTGGGGGCCTTGCTGATCCCGTATGCAGCCGAGGGCGAGGTGCGCGAGACGCTCTTGATGTTGTGTTACGCGTTCTTCGGGATGAGCCTGATGACCTCGCTGATCATCATCACGCTGATCTGGAGCCGGTTGGCACACTTCGGAAGTTCAGGCTCGGCGCGGGTGCCCACATTGTGGGTGGTGCTCGGCCCGGTGGGGCAGTCCATCACCGCAGCTGGGGCGTTGGGGACTGCGGCGCTGGACACCGTTCCGCCTCCGTTGTCCACGGCATTGGACGCGTTCGCCGTGGTGTTCGGCGTGCCCATGTGGGGGTTCATGCTGCTCTGGATGCCGATCGCCGCGGCGCTGACAGTTCGGGCGCACAACCGCAATATGGGTTTCGCGCTCACCTGGTGGTCGTTCACCTTCCCCGTCGGCACGTGCGTCACGGGTACCAGTCAGCTGGCCAAGCACACGGACCTCACGCTGTTCCGGTGGTTCGCGGTGATCCTGTATGGCGGGCTCTTGCTGGCATGGGTCGTGGTCGCAGTGCGCACTCTTCGGCAGTCGCTGCAGGGCAACCTGCTCACGCCCCCGGCCGCGAGCCCGCATGCCGTCGCGGCCAAGGAGGGTGGGCAGTCGCCCCCCGCCTAGACTCGACCCATGGCGAATCTGCCCCGTCCGGTCCTGGTTGTCGACTTCGGCGCACAGTACGCGCAACTGATCGCGCGCCGTGTGCGCGAGGCGCACCTCTACTCGGAGGTCGTCCCCCACACCTGGAGTGCCGAGCAGATCCTGGCCAAGCAGCCGCTGGCCGTCATCCTGTCCGGCGGCCCCGCCAGCGTGTACGTGGAGAATGCGCCAGCTTTCGACGCGAGCCTGCTGGAGGCCGGCATCCCCGTGTTCGGCATCTGCTACGGGTTCCAGGTGATGGCAGCGGCCCTCGGCGGCACGGTGGAGCAGACGGGTCTGCGCGAGTACGGGCGGACGGTCGTGTCGACCACGGACAGCGTTCTGTTCGCCGGTCAACCCTGCGAGCAGTCGGTCTGGATGTCGCATGGTGACTCAGTTGTGCAAGCCCCGGCGGACTGCGACGTCGTGGCTGTCACGGCTGCCACTCCGGTCGCCGGCTTCGTGCACCGTAAACGAGCTCTGGCCGGGGTGCAGTTCCACCCCGAGGTTGCTCACACCGACCATGGCCAGGCGATCCTGCAACGCTTCCTCTATGACGTGGCCGGGTTGACCCCGAACTGGTCCACCGAAGGAGTGATCGACGCCGAGATCGAGGCGATCACCGCCCAGGTCGGCGACGGACAGGCCATCTGCGGGTTGTCCGGGGGTGTGGATTCCGCCGTGGCCGCGGCGTTGGTCCAGCGCGCGATCGGCGACCGGCTCACCTGTGTCTTCGTCGATCACGGGCTGTTGCGCCAAGGCGAGGTGGAGCAGGTCGAGCGCGACTTCGTCGCCGCCACAGGAGCCCGGCTGGTCGTCGTGGATGCTCGCCAGCGGTTTCTGGATGCCTTGGCCGGCGTCACCGACCCCGAGACCAAGCGCAAGATCATCGGCCGGGAGTTCATCAGGGTGTTCGAGGACGCCGCCTCCGATGTGGTGGCTGCTGGCGGGGCAGACGTGCGTTTCCTCGTCCAGGGCACGCTGTACCCGGACGTCGTGGAGTCCGGCGGGGGAACCGGGACGGCCAACATCAAGAGCCACCACAACGTGGGCGGGCTGCCGGAGGACCTTGAGTTCGAACTGGTCGAGCCGCTGCGCGACCTCTTCAAGGACGAGGTGCGGGCGGTGGGAACCGCTCTCGGGTTGCCCGAGGAGATGGTGTGGCGCCATCCGTTCCCCGGTCCGGGTTTGGCCATCCGGATCGTGGGGGAGGTCAACCAGGAGAACCTGGAGACACTGCGCCGCGCCGATGCCATCGCCCGGGCCGAACTCACGGCCGCCGGCCTCGACAGATCGGTGTGGCAGTTCCCGGTGGTGTTGCTGGCCGGGGTCCGCAGCGTGGGGGTGCAAGGCGACGGGCGTACCTACGGGCACCCGGTGGTGCTGCGCCCCGTGAGCAGCGAGGATGCCATGACCGCGGACTGGTCCCGGTTGCCGCACGAGGTGATCGCGACGATCTCCACCCGGATCACCAACGAGGTGGCTGCTGTCAACCGCGTGGTGCTGGATGTGACGAGTAAGCCGCCGGGCACGATCGAGTGGGAGTGATTTCGGGCGTGATCGACGCCCCCTGAACTCAGGGGCCAAAACGCAAATCCGGGCCCTAACACCGTCTCTGGACATCTACACGGCGGTTGCCGAAAGCCGATTCAGCCGGACTCAACCGACGGCGCCGTAACCGTTTTGTTACCGACACTCCGCGCGACATGCCGACGGGTGGCCAATGCCGCTGGCAGCGTGCGACGGGTGTTAATGCGACGCACCCTTCCCCTGCTGAGCGCCCTGTTGCTGATCCTCACGCCGCCGGCACTGGCGGTGAACGCCAAGCCGGCACCCATGCTCCCACCGGAGCGCCCCTACCCCGCGGTGCTCGATGCTGCCGTGGAGTACGAGGGCATGACCACCTGTGACCCCACCCCGCGGCCCGGGGCGCTGATGCTGCGTCAACTGCTGCTCGACACCTACGGCAAGGCGGTGATCGGCATCAGCCGGGCGTGCGACCAAGACTCCATCTCCGAGCACAAAGAGGGCCGGGCGGTTGACTGGATGGTCGACTGGAAGAACCCCGAGGAGCGCAAACAGGCCCAGGACTTCGTCGACTGGCTCACGGCGAAAGGCCCGGACGGAACACCGGCTGCCAACGCCCGCCGACTCGGGATCATGTACATCGGCTGGGCCGATGAGATGTGGCGGGCCTACGATCCGGCTCGCGGTTGGACCGAGCTCAAGGGTTGCTACTCACTGCAGTCGTCCGGCAACGACACGTTCTGCCACCGCGACCATGTGCACTTCTCGATGACCTGGGACGGCGCGGCCGCTCGCACCTCTTACTGGGATGGCACGCCGGTCGTGGATGTCCCGTGCAAACTGGAGCGCGCCAGCGGCACCGCTCGTACTCTGCAAGCCTCCGCTGCATTCGTGCCCGTCAAACCGGTGCGGGTGTTCGACTCCCGGCAGAAGGGCGACGAGGGCTGCTACCTGCAGCAGCGTCGCTGGTCCGGCGACGACCGCAGTGCATCCGTGCAGGTCGCTGGTCGTAAGGGCATCCCTAAGAGCGGGGTACAGGCGGTAGCCGTGAGGGTGACCGCCTACGCCTCCAACGCCCCGGGCTGGATCAACGCCGCGGGCTCCCCGGGCGCGAACGGGCCGCGAGTGGTTTCACTGGCCATGGCCGGATCGTCGGCGGGCACCGCAATCGTTCCGGTGTCGGACACCGGCCGGATCTGGCTGGCCACCGTCGCCGGGCATGCCCGGGTGGCCGTGGACGTGGTCGGGTACTTCGGCAAGCCGACCACGGCGGCCGCTGCATCGCGGACCGGCACGTGGCAGGCCACCTCGCCGGGTTTGGCAGCGGCTGTGGAACTGCCGCCCGGCACCTCCCAGGACGTGCATCTGCAGGGCGTGCCCCATGACGGGCTCACGGGTGTCTCGCTGACTCTCAACACCACCGGCACCTCGCCCGGACACATCCGCGTCGCCTCGCCGGGGGCCAAGACGCGCGCCGACGCGGTGGACGTCGTCAAGGGCACTCGTTCTGCGACGACGTTCGCGGCCAGTGCCGACGGCCGGGTGACGTTGACCAACACCTCGCAGGCGCCGGCTGCGGTCAAACTGCTCCTCACCGGCTTGATCACCAAGCCCAATCCGGACAGCAAGCGGCTGAGTCCGGTATCCGCGGACCTCGGCTCGGTGCCGGTCGGGAAGCCACAGACTGTGACCCTCGGCTCCAAAGTCCCCGCCGATGCCAGCGCTGTTGTCCTGGTGGTCACGACGAAGGGAGCGGCCAAATCCGGCGGGCTCACGGTGTGGGGCGCCGGCGACAGGCCGACGGTACGAAGCGTGGACATCAGGTCCAAGCGGTCCAACACAGATCTGGCGCTGGTGGCACTCGATGGCTCCCGGACACTGCGTCTGGCCGGGGACGTCAAGGGCACCGCGACGCTGCGAATGGTGGGGGTTATCCGGTAGCAGGCGGTTGCGGGCCTCAGTGGTGCGCGGCGTCGTACCTCCCCACATCGCTGACGCACGAAAGTGGCACCGAGCGAAACCTGATTCAGGAAGTTGCCATCTTTGCGCGGTTCGTGGGCGAGGTATGTCCTGAAATGTCTGTCTCTGTTCCGCACGAAGGTGGCACCGGGCA
>JALOLM010000080.1 GCA_025455985.1 Candidatus Nanopelagicales bacterium
ATTAGGCGCAGCTGTCACCCGAAGGCGGTGTTGATTCGCCAACAGCCACGGGCGACACTGGTGTGGTGATCGATGCTCTTGCCGCAGTCATGTTGATGCTGCCTGCCGAGGAGACCCCGGCGCCCACGCCGACCCCCACCGCCACCCCGACCGAGGAACCAGCGGTGCAGAAGGCGCCGTCGTTGTCCCTGGTCTACAAGGGCAAGGCGAAGATCAAGCCGGGTATGGAGGGCAAGTCGGTCACGACGATCCAGAAACAGCTCAACGGTGTCGGCAAACCAGCCCCTGTTAATGGTGTCTTCGACGACCAGACCCGCAAGGCCTACAAGTCCTTCCAGGACAAGTTCGGCTATTGGCCCACAGGCAAGGTGACCAAGGGCCCGGCCCTGAAGCTGAAGAAGCTGTACGGAAACGGCAAGCTGCCCAAGGTCTGCCGGACGAGCAGCAAGATCGTCTGCATCGACAAGACCCAGCTTGTGCTTCGCCAGATGGCCGGCGGTGAGCAGAAGCTCGTGACCGACGTGCGTTTCGGGTCCGAGCAGACTCCTACGCGAAACGGCAACTTTCGCGTGTTCTCCAAGATCCGCTTCCTGATCAGTGACCTGGCCGGCACGCCGATGCCGTACTCGCTGTTCTTCAGCGGTGGCCAGGCCATCCACTTCTCGCCGGGCTTCCGGCGCGACGGCTACAACGGCGCGTCCTTGGGCTGCGTGAACATCCGGGTCTACATCCGGGTCTACAAGGACGCCCGCAAGTTGTACTACAGCACCCCCGTGGGAACACCGGTCTACGTCTACCGGTCCTAGGGGCATGCTGCTGGCGCAAGCCATGTGGGAAACCGGCAACCAAAGCGCCGAAAAACCACATCACCTCTGGCGGCGCGCAGCAGCCGGGCCGAACCCCTGGTGAACAATGGCCGAATGCGGCGCTGGGGCCTTCTGGTCGATCTGGGACTGGTGGTGGCCTGCGCCCTGGTCGCGGCCCTGCTCGAGCAGGACGCCAATTGGGACCAGCTTCAGTACCACTATTGGTATCCCCACCAGCTGTTCCACGGGGGCCTGACAGACCCCGACCTTTACGGCGGACGCTTCCAGAACCCGCTGCCGCAGATCCCCTTCTACCTGCTGGTCAACTCACTGCCCCCCGTGCTGGCCCAAGCTGCGCTGGGCGCCTTGGCCGGCCTGGCTGCGGTGTTCACCCGCCGGATCGCGATGCGGGTATTGCCCTACTCCGGCGGCTGGCAGGTCGCGGTGAGCGCGGTCGCTGCGCTGCTGGCCGTGGTCGGGGCTGCGTTTCGCAGCGAAGTCGGGACCAGTTACTCCGATGTCCTGCTCGCCGGGATGCTGCTGGCAGGACTGCTGCTGATCCTGCGTGCGACACCGTGGCCGGCTTTCGCGGGTGGACTGCTGGTCGGCGCCGCGGTCGGTCTGAAATACACCAGCGCGCCCTTCGCCATCGCGGCCCTCTTTGCGCTTCTGGTCCTGCCCGGCCGGCGCCTACACCGCACCGCCATGTGGACGGCCGGGGCGGTGATCGGCTGGTTGGTCACCGGCGCCGCTTGGGCAATGAGTCTGCAGCGGACCTACGACAGTCCGGTCTTCCCGTTCTGGAACTCGGTGTTCGCCAGCCCCTGGTATCCCACCGACAATCTGACCGACGAGCGCTTCGGCGTCAGTGGATTGAGCGGGTGGCTGACATGGCCGTGGGACATGGCCACCGGCCAGGCCCGCGTACTGGATCTGCCGGTGCGTGACCCGCGCTGGCTGCTGCTGATCGCCGCCCTGGTGGTGATCCTCGTACTGCACAAGCGCATCACCGCGGCGGGCGCGGCGGTCGTGGCCTACACCGTGAGCGGTCTGCTGATCTGGCTGGCCGTGTTCGGAGTGATCCGCTACGCCATTCCCGCCGAGATGTTGACGGCGGTGCTCGTGATCTGGGCGATAAGCCTGCTGGCCCAACCCCGGGTCACCGTCGTTGTCGGGCTCGCGCTGGCGATCGCAGCAGGGCTGCTCACCCAGTCCGCGTCGGGTAGGCGCGTGGAGTTCGGCAAGCAGTGGTACGCAGTGGAGCCCGGTGCCTTCTCGCGGGTGCAACCCGGCGATGCGCTACTCGTGGACGGCCAGTACCCGAGTACGTTCCTCTTGCCTGACAACCTGCCCCCGGACGTTGAGGCCTACGTGGTGCAGAAGGATTTCACCGGCACCGCGATGCTGGGGTGGCTGAAGACCGAGTTGGACGCCGCGCAGAACGTGTGGGTCGTCACCGGTCCGGATCAGACCCAGATCGATGCCGTTGGGACGATTGAGCGCGATGCTTGCACAAGGATCAGGAGCAATGTGGTGGACCGATGGTTGTGCCCGGTGACGCTGTGAGACCACTGCCGGCCTGGCTCGATGGCGCGATCGACGAAGCCGCCGTGGCGGCGGCAACTTCGGCGCTGCAACGACACGGCCTGGTAGGGCTGCCCACCGAAACCGTCTACGGCCTGGCGGCGCTGGCCGGCGATCCTGCGGCCGTGCGGCGGGTGTTCGAGGTCAAGGGACGCCCCTTGGACCACCCGGTCATCGTGCATGTCGCATCGGCTGCGGCATTCGCGCAGTGGGGTGGCGCAGATGTACCTTCCTACGCCTTGGACTTGGCGCAGGCTTTGTGGCCGGGGCCCTTGACGCTGGTCATACCGGCGGCACCTACAGTCCCCCGCTATGTCACCGGCGGACAGGACACGGTGGGGCTGCGCTGCCCGGCCCATCCGGTCGCGCTGGCCGTGGTGGAGGCGGCCGGCCCGGTGGCCGCGCCCAGCGCCAACCGCTTCGGGCAGGTCTCCCCCACCAGTGCCGACGACGTGGTCGCCGACATCGGGGACCGCCTGCAACCGGGCCTCGACCTCATCCTCGACGGCGGCGCCTGCCCGGTGGGCGTGGAGTCCACGATCCTGGATTGCACCCAGGACCTGCCGCGGGTGTTGCGGTGGGGTGCCGTTGAGATGGAGCAGGTGCAACGCGTCACGAGGCTGGCCGTCTCCAACGGGCCCTCCCCTGTGAGAGCACCAGGCGGTTTGGTGTCCCACTACGCCCCGCGCGCGCGGGTGCACCTGGCCGGAACGCCCACAGCGGGCGCCGGGCTGCTCGCCCCGGCCGACGTTGCGACCCCGGAAGGGGTGGTGCGGCTGGCAGCACCGGCCACCACCCGGGATTTCGCGGTTGTGCTGTACCGCGCTCTTCGCGACGCGGACGCCCAAGGCCTCACCGACCTCTGGGCGATTGCTCCCGCCGACGACTCCGCGTTGGGGATGGCTGTGCGCGACCGGCTCACCCGCGCCGCAACGAGGTGACGCCGAGGTTCGCACGAGCAAGACTGAACACATGCGCGCCGTGACAATGACCGGAATCGACCAGATCGCAGCCGGCAACCGGCCCGATCCGCAGGCTGGCACCGACGAGGTCCTCATCCGAGTGCTCGCCTGCGCGGTGTGCCGCACGGATCTGCAGATCCTGCGCGGGGACCTGCCGACTCACAGGCTGCCCCTGATCCCCGGGCACCAGGTCGTCGGTGAGGTGCTGACGCCCGGCCCTCTGCAGGGCATGCGGGTGGGGCTGGTGTGGCTTGCCCAGGCGTGCGGGGTGTGTCGTCACTGCCGCCGAGGGCAGGAGAACCTGTGCGACCACGCCCGGTTCACCGGGTGGGATCGTGACGGTGGTTACGCCGAGTTGGTCACGGCCCACAAGGACTTCGTCCACGTCCTGCCAGAGGGCGACCCCGTCGACCTCGCGCCCCTTCTGTGCGGCGGGGTGATCGGGTACCGCAGCCTGAGGATCGCCGGCATTGGGCCGAAGTCGGCCGGCATGCGGTTGGGTCTTTACGGATTCGGCGCCTCGGCGACGATCGCCTTGCAGATCGCTCGGCATTGGGGAGTGCAGACGTTCGTGGTGACCAGGTCGGCGGCCGAGGTTGACAGAGCGCTGGAACTCGGGGCGGCGTGGGCGGGCACCTACGATCAACCCCTGCCGGATCTGCTGGACGCGGCGGTCACGTTCGCCCCCAGTGGGGATGTGGTGGTCGCCGCCCTGCGGGCGTTGGACAAGGGCGCCACCGTGGCCATCAACGCCATCCATCTCGACCGCATCCCACAGTTCGACTACGACGACCTGTGGTGGGAACGCAGCCTGCGCTCGGTTGCCAATGTGACCCGCGCCGACGTGTCCGAATTCTTGGCCCTGGTGGGTCCGGCCGGAGTGCGCACCCAGACCGAGGTGCTGCCCCGCGACGATGCTCCTCGGGCCTTGGAGCGGGTCGAAACCGGCGACGTTCGTGGAGCCTTCGTGCTCGTGTGAGCAGTAGGCTGCCCCAATGCTTGACCACCCGCCATCGGCTTCGACGTTCCGGCGTGCGCCCGGCGTGGCTATTGGTGAGAGGTTGTGCTGTCGGTTAGCGAATCCACGCGTGCTTTTGCTAACCAACAGCACAACTTCTAACCAAGTGCCCGGACGTCGATTGGGCAGCCAACCATGGTGATCAAAGACCCGGGAGAGCGGGCACTGCGGCGTGCAACCCGGGTGGCGATCGTCGTGCCGGTGACGTTGGCCGTTCTGCTGCAAGTTCCCTGGGTCTCCCAAGGCGCGCTGATGGGAGCCTTCGCCAGCCTGGCGCTCTTGGTCTTCTCCGACTACGGAGGTCCACTCAAACAACGCTTCATCGCCTACGTCGCCGCTACCGCCGCAGGCATCCCCCTGGTGATAATCGGCGCCTACGCCGGGCAATACCGATGGGCCTCGATCCTGACCATGGCGATCGTGGCCTTGGTGGTCGGGTTGCTGGCCCTGTTGCGCGGGCTCATTGCCTCCTCGCAGTCCGTCCTGCTGCTGGCCACGGTTCTGGCCCTCACCGCCTCGACACCCTCGGTTGTCTGGCCCGATGTTGTGTCGTGGTGCATCGGCGGCTTGATGGCCGCGCTGTCTGCGGTCTTCCTGTGGCCCGCGCACATCAACATGCCGATCCGGGGTCTGATCGCAGACCTGCTGGAGGCGGTGGCCGACGCGTCGGAAATCAGGTGGGTTCACCAGGGTGGCCTCGATGAATTGACCGCAGCCCGGCAGAAGGTCACGGCCGCTGTCGACAACCTGCACGCAAAATACGACGGGAACCTGTTGCGCCCCAGTGGGGTGACAACCGCGGACCGGGCGTTGGCCGAACTGGTCGACGAAGCCAGCCGGCTGCGCTACCTGCAGCGCTGGGAGGATGTGTCCGATCACAAGGACCCGGATCTGCAGGAGATGACCGGGCGCCTGTGCTCGGTCGTGACGTCGTCGCTGCGCAAGTGCGCTGACAGGCTTCGCGGCGGCAAGGAACCGCTGTCATCCGAGGTCCTGTTCCAGATCCGCGGGGAGAACCTCGACGAAATGGCCGACTGGCTGGCCGCCAACCGCACCACTAAAGACCCCGGCTACCTTCGCAAGCAGATCGAGGACACCTTCCCACTGCGGATCACAACGCTGATCACATCACGGATCACCGACCAGACCATCGCCTTGTCGGGCCGGCCGGGGGACGAATACGCCGATCCGCCGATGCGCTCGGCCCAGGCGCCGGTGAAGCCCCCGTCCAAGACCGAACGGATCAAGGCACACCTGTCGTGGAGTTCGCCGTGGTTCCGCAGCGCCGTTCGTTCGGCGGTTGCGCTGGCTTTGTCGATCGCCGTGGCCAAGTCCGTGTCGCTGCAACACCCGTTCTGGATCGTGCTGGGAACGTTGAGCGCTTTGCGTTTCGACGCCCTGGGAACCGGCCGCACCGCCAAGCAGGCCCTGATCGGCACCACGGCGGGTGTCGCGCTGAGCGCGGTCTGCATCTGGCTCATCGGAGGTAATACCGCGGTCTGGTGGGCGCTGTTCCCAATCGCCTTGTTCTGGGCGGCATACACGCCTGGCACGTTGTCATTCGCACTCGGCCAGGCGGGCTTCAGCTTCGTGGTCATCGTGATGTTCGCGATCATGAGTCCACCACGCCTGGACACTGCAGAGGCACGGCTCATCGACGTGGGGTTGGGTCTGGCGGTGAGCCTGCTCGTCAGCCTCCTGATGTGGCCGCGTGGCGTGATCGAAACGCTCTACACACGATTGCGCGAAGCGATGGTCACGGCGTGCGACTACTACGTTGCTTCCTCGGACTGGATGGCCGGAGGCGCGATCGACGACCGTCTGCTGGCCGAGTTCAGGCAGCGTTCGCACAACACCATCGACAGGGCGCAGGAGGCGTTGGACCTGTCGATTGCGCAAAGACCTCCGAAGACGGTGGCAGTCGGACAGTGGACGGCACTGGCCAACAGCATCAGCCATGTGGACTTCGCTGCGCGGCTCATGCCACAGGCCGAGGGGATCGTTGCCCTGCGCGGGGACCAGCGACCCATCCCCGCGCAATTGGTCGGGCCACTGCTGGCCGGAACCAACCATGTGCGCACCGAGTTGATGGCTGCCACCGACACAATGTGCGACCAGATGCCCAGTTTCGATGACGATTCGGTCGCCGCCTCTCTGGACGCCGGGTTGCCCACACTCGCCACCTCCGAACCGGTGCGGAGTCTGCGCGCCGGGATCGACGAGGTGCTGGCGGGCCCGGATGATTGGCACGGCACAGGTTCGGACCCGCGGCCGGTCATCGCCACCTGGCTGACGGACTGGACCGCTCTGTTCGACCAGACCGCACAGATTCTGAGAGCCAAGGGGACGGCAACTTCAGAAAAGTGATTCGCCGGCCTGCGCCGCCTCCGCGATCTTCGCGATCCGATCCGAGCGGGTCGTCTCCCTCTTTGCTGACTTGACCCAATAGAGCGCCTGCTTGCGTCGCCCGGCACTGAAGGCCTCGAAGGCGGGGAGATCATCTCCCAGTGCGGCGGCAAGGTCGGCCGGCACGATGAGCGCATCCACATCGTCGAGGAAGGTGAACATCCCGTTGGCCTTGGCTATCTCGACAGCTCTGCGGCCCGCCGGCTGCATGAGGCCCGCGGCTTCCAGTCTCGCCAGTCGCTGCTTGTTGGGTGCCGACCAGACGCTATTGGCCTTGCGGGGCGTGAGCCGCAAGCCACCGAGCTTGTCGTCGAAGGACTGCACCGTGCTATCGATCCAACCGAATATCAGGCACTCCTCGACGATGTCGTCATAGGAGATTCGCGGACCATGATCGCTGGAGCGCCATTGCACCAACCAGAAGCCCGAGTGGCTGGCGTGGTTGGCCGCCAGCCACTCGTGCAACTCCTGGCGCGTCTCAAGCGGGATCCGCGGTAACGGGTTGCGCTCAACGATCGCCATAGGTCAATCGAAGAGGCTCAGCAGATCACCGATCCGGTGGCCCGCCTCTTCCGGGTGACGGAACTGCCCCCCGGAGTTGACGCGGTAGGTGTTGCGTCGACCCACCTTGGTCTTGCGCAGGTACCCGTCGCCCTCGAGGTCGGCGAGGATGGTCTGCGCTGCGCGCTCGGTGATGCCCACGGCCGCTGCGATATCACGGACCCTGGCCTCAGGATTTCGGTTCACGTAGATCAGCACGTGCCCGTGGTTCGTCAGAAACGTCCACCGCCTGCGCTCCGCCATCAACGGGCCTCCCATCGCCACCGGCCACACTACCGATTTCCGACGGGGATTCGTCGTTGCGGGTTGAGAACAGACTGGCGGCGATGCTGACAGCGATGATCAGGGCGACAACTCCGAGGCTCAACCAGGTCGGCATCTTGTAGATGTCCACCTGCAGCACCAGCTTCACGCCGACCCAGATGAGCACCAAGCCAAGGCCCAGCTTGAGGTACACGAACCTGTGCATCAGGTCGGCGAGCAGGAAGTACATGGCACGCAGGCCCAGGATGGCGAAGGCGTTAGCCGTGAACACCAGGAACGGCTCCTGGGTCACCGCGAAGATGGCCGGGATCGAGTCCACCGCGAAGATGATGTCGGTCGTCTCGACCAGAACCAGCACCAGCAGCAGCGGCGTCGCGACAAGCGCACCGTTGCGGCGGATCCAGAACTTCTGGCCGTGATACTCGTCAGTGGTGGGAACGAACCGCTTGAACAGTGCCACGACCTTGGACTTCGACGGGTCGATGTGCTCGGCCCGCTTCTTGATCATCGTGTAACCCGTGACCAGCAGGAACGCGCCGAAGATGTAGAGGATCCATGCGAACGAGGCGATGAGCGCCGAACCCGCTGCGATGAACGCCCCACGGAAGATCAACGCGCCCACCACGCCGTAGAACAGGACCCGGTGCTGGTACTGCCGCGGCACGGCGAAGTAGCTGAAGATGATGGCCCAGACGAAGACGTTATCGATCGCCAGGGACTTCTCTATGAGGTAGCCGGCGTAGTACTGGGCGGCGAACTCCGAGCCGGCCCACCACCAGATGACGCCACCGAAGGCGACACCGAGTGCCACCCAGAGCGCCGACCAGGCGGCGGCTTCTTTGACTCCGATGACGTGGGCATCTCGGTGTGCGAACAGATCGATGGCGAGCATCACGAGGATCACGCCGAGCACTGCGAACCAGGCCCACAGGGGGACATCCACTTTCTTACTCCTTCGGTCGTAAATGGCCGAAGGTCTTTCCGGGCTGTGGACCCCGCGGGTGCCGGGCTTGCGCCGTATTGTCGACATCCGCGTCGTGGATACTCCCCTTCGCTGTCATCAGTTTCCTGAAAAGTGTTGCGTGTGTCAAGTCGG
>JALOLM010000421.1 GCA_025455985.1 Candidatus Nanopelagicales bacterium
CCTGTTGTCCCGGCCCCTGTCCGATGCCGAGGTCAGTGAAGCCCTGCTGTTGCTGCGTCCCCACCCGGCCGTCGAACGCGCCCGAGCAGTGGCCCGGCAGTGGGCTGACGAGGCCCGTGAATGCCTCGAGCCGCTGCCGAGCGGTCCCGCCCGCGATGCGCTGGCAGCGGTCTGTGACTACGTGGTCGACCGCACCGGCTGATCTGATGTCGGCGGCCTCGGGACGCTGAGGTTGACAACGTCAACGTGGTGCGCCGGTTTGCGAGTCCGAATCCTGGCCTCGGCTTTGACGGTCGACCGCCTACAGCCCCAGCAGCTTCGAGGCCAGGTCCGCCATGACTTCGTCGGCGCCACCACCGATGCCCAGGATGCGCGCGTCGCGGTAGTGCCGTTCGACTTCCCCGTCGCTGACATAGCCCATTCCACCGAGCAGTTGAACCGCCCGGTCCGTGACGTACGCCGCGCAGTTCACCCCGGTCTGCTTGGCGTAGATCGCGTCCAGCACCGTCACCTCGTCACCCTGTGACATGCCCCGGATGTAGCTTCGGGCGACATCGGTGCGGCGGTTCATCTCCACGAAGGTGTGCCGTACGACCTGCCGGGCAGACAGGGGCCTGCCGAAAGTCTCGCGGGCGGTGATCCACTGCCGCGTCAGGTCCACGCAGCGCGCAGCTGTGGCGTACCCGCTGACCCCCAGCGACAACCGCTCGGTGGCGAAGTGCCGGGCCAAAGAGGCGAAACCGTCCTCGGTGATCAGGCTCGCCCGGGCGTCGACCAGTCCGAGCTCGGCGGTGTCGCTGCAGTGCCAGCCCATCTTCTGCAGCCGGCTGGTCACCTGGTAGCCCGGCTGGTCGGTGGGCACTGCGAACAGCCCCACCCCTGGCGCCCCGGCCTTGCCATGGATTCGCGCGGCCACCACCGCGACGTCGGCGCGGGCACCGGAGGTGATGTAAGTCTTCGCCCCGTTGATGACCCAGGAGTCACCCGACTCATCTGCGCGGGTGCGCAAGTTGGCCACGTCGGAACCACCGCCCGGTTCGGTTACAGCGAGGCAGGCGATCTTCTCCCCGGCCAGGACCGGGCGCACCCAGTTGTCGATGAGATCCTCGTCGCCGGAGTCGATGATGTGCGGGATTGCTATGCCATGTGTGAACAGCCCTGCGATGACCCCACCGGAACCACCGGCGGCCAGGACGGATTCGGTCACCACGATCACATCGGCGAGGTCGCCCCCGGAACCTCCAACCTGCTCCGGATAGCCGACCCCGAGCAGGCCGAGCGCAGCGGCTTGCTTGTGCAGATCGAGGGGGATTTCGCCAAGGGCTTCCCAGTCGGCGAGGTTCGGGGTGATCCGGTTCGCGGTGAAGTCCCGCACAGTCTCGGCGAGGGCTGCGCGTTCAGGGGTCATGAACGTCATAGCGCCAGCCTACGGCGATGCGTTCAATGGACGGCGCGGATTGATGGTGTCTGGCTCGCCCACCGCGCGTTGGATGGGGCTCGTGCAGTTGGTTGACGCTCGTCGCACGACAGGCCTCAACCAACTGCACGAGCGTCAACCAACGCAGGCTGGGCGATGTGCGGCACTTCGGTCCGGGCGGGCACACTAGAGCGATGCGAAAGCACTGGGGTTGGGGGCTGCAGGATCGCTCGCTCACCGAGCAGCAGGTCCGAGACGCTGCACCGGAGGTCATCAGGTACCTCGGCTTCGGCTCCTCAGACGTCCGGATGCCGGTGCCGCTGGCAGAGGCGATTGTCCCGGATCCGCGGATAGCGCCGACATCCTGGGGGACCGCAGATCGCCACGCGCGCGCCACCCACGCATTGGGCAAGGCGTATCGGGATGTGATCCGCGGCTTCGACGGTCAGTTCCAGACCGCACCAGACCTGGTGGCGTTCCCCGAGAGTGAGGCGGATGTCAGTCAGATTCTCGAATGGGCCCAGTCGCACAACGTTGCTGTGATCCCGTACGGCGGCGGTACCAGCGTGGTCGGTGGCGTCGAACCACGTGGGCTCGATGCCTTCAACGCGGTGATCAGCCTGGACCTGGGCCGGATGGACCGGGTGCTGGAAGTGGACGATGTGAGTCGTGCGGTGCGCGTGCAGGCCGGTGCTGCAGGCCCGGTCCTGGAGGCACAGCTCAAGCCGATGAGTCTGACCAGTCGGTTCTTCCCGCAGTCGTTCGAGTTCTCCACGGTGGGTGGTTGGATCGCCACCCGCGCCGGTGGTCACTACGCCAGCGGCCCCACCCATATCGACGATGTGGTCGAGTCGATCCGTGCCATCACCCCGGTGGGGGCCTGGGAGTCCCGTCGGCTGCCGGCCTCCGGGGCCGGTCCCAGCCCCGACCGACTGTTGCTGGGCAGTGAGGGGAGCCTGGGGGTCATCACCGAGGCTTGGCTGCGCGTCGTGCCCCGCCCGGAGTCCAAGGCCAGCGCCAGCCTGCGGTTCCCGTCCTTCACGGGAGGGTGCGACGCGATCCGGACGATCCTGCAGACGGGCATCCGGCCGGCGAACTGCCGGCTGATCGACGGCGAGGAGGCTCCCGGCCCGGACCCTCGTCCGCTGCTCGTGCTGGGCTTCGAGGGCGCC
>JALOLM010000081.1 GCA_025455985.1 Candidatus Nanopelagicales bacterium
CCATCGGGTTTGACCATCACCATCGGCTTCGGGCCCTCATTGTTCGATCGCTTTGGCCTCTCACGCCGGCGGCCGGAGACGCTGGTGGAACTGCCGAACTTCCCCGGCGATCAGATCGACAAGTCGATCAGCGGCGGCGACCTGTGTATCCAGGCCTGCGCCGACGACGCGCAGGTGGCCGTCCACGCGGTGCGCAACCTGGTGCGCATCGGCTTCGGCACCGCAGCGGTCAAGTGGTCGCAGATGGGCTTCGGGAAGAGCTCGGCCACCGACCGCAGCGCGCCTACGCCACGCAACCTCTTCGGCTTCAAGGACGGGACGGCGAACATCACGGAAGCGGTCGCTCTCGATGATTTTGTGTGGGTTCAGCCGGGCGATCAGCCGGACTGGATGGCCGGGGGGACGTATCTGGCGGTACGCAAGATCCGCATGACCATCGAGACATGGGACCGCACGTCGTTGCAGGAGCAGGAACAGGTCTTCGGTCGCACCAAGCAGGCAGGTGCACCCCTGTCCGGCGGGGAGGAGTTCACCGCACCCGACTTCTCCGCCGCTGGCAGCGCGGGCCAGCCGTTGATCCCTACCGACTCGCACATGGCGCTGGCACACCCCGACGCCAATGGCGGGCAGCGCATCCTGCGTCGCGCCTACAACTACACCGACGGCAGCGACGGCCTGGGACATCTCGACGCGGGGTTGTTCTTCTTGGCCTTCCAGCGCGACATCGCCGACCAGTTCATCCCCATGCAAATGCGCTTGTCGAAGTCGGACCGGATGAACGAATACGTGCGCTACATCAGCAGCTCAGCGTTCGCGATTCCGCCCGGGGTGCCAGCACCGGGCGGCTACATCGGCGAGACACTGTTCGAGGATGTCAGGTCGGACCGGTGACCACCAGGCCAACACCGCGGGCCACCTCGGCCTGGCGCAGGTCGTAGGTCACCAACTCGTCCGCGCCCATCCGAGTGGCCGCTGCCACGTGCAGGACGTCGAGAGTCCTGGCGCCGGCCAGCCCCAGGCTTCGCGCAGCCACGAAGTCCTCTCGATCGACATCGATGAGTTCGACTGCGTCCAACACCTGGTCTGCGGTGCCTGCCGGGATGCCGAGTCGCGCCGCCAGCCTGTGCAGTTCCATCGCCATCAACTGGCTGGCCACTAGATCGTCCTTCGCCCATGTCCGCACGGCCGAGCGCAGCGCTGCGGTGTGCTCCTCGGCAACGAAGATCTTCGCGGCAGCAGAAGTGTCGAGGTACCGGATCACCGCTCAGACCGCAGCGCGTCGAGTTCGGTATCGCTGTCCTCGGGCACGCGAATTGGCTCGATCTCCAGGAGATCGCCCGGCGAAAGGGCCGGGCGCCGAGTCCGCCCAGCTGCGCGCAACTGTTCGAGGGGGCTCAAAGGAGCGGGCACGATGAGGGCCGCGCGTTGGCTCACGCCTTCACAACATCGGGGAACGTCTCAAGCAAGTAGTCGACGAACGCCGGTCCCACACGTTCTTGCATAAGGACCTCTACCGGCACAGGCAGCGGGCGTGCGTGGAAGTCCGCGTTGGCCAGGGCTCTCGCGGCGAAGTCGTGGTGGACGATCGACCCCCTGCCGACGGAGACGAAATCGGCGCCCTTGTCCAGGCACCACTGGGCATCCTCGGTAGCCAGTACCTTGCCGGCCACGCCGAGCCGGGTTGCGCCGCGCGGGAGATCGACGAAGTGGTCGATAAGCAGGCCGTCGCCGCCCTTGCGGGGCTGCATGAATACATCCCACAACGACAGTTCCAGGTAGTCGAGCAGTCCCGTTTCCAGAGCTCGACGGGCGTACTCCCGACCGTCTTGCAGCGGAATCCCGAACCCTTCAGGTGACAGCCGCAGCCCCAACTGGAAGCCCTCGCCGGTGGCCGCGCGAATGCCCGCCAGCACCTGCGCGAGGATCCGGAAACGGTTGTCGAGAGTGCCGCCATACTCATCGCTGCGGTGATTACGCGTGGAGTCGAGGAACTGCCCGATCAGGTAACCGTGGGCTCCGTGCACCTCCACCCCGTCGAAGCCGGCACGTTCGGCCAGCACAGCGGCTGCCACGAAGTCGGCCACCGTCGTTTGGATCTCTTCACCGGTCATCGCAACTGCGTCGTGGGCGGGATCGTCCCACGGGCATTGCGCGGCCCTACCGATGATTCGGCGTTCGGCACGCCGGCCACCGTGGTGCAGTTGCACCGCGCTACAGGCGCCCGCGTTGCGCAGGTTCTGGGCCAGCCGTTGCAACTCCGGCAGGTGGTCGTCGCTGGCGATCCCCAGCTGCCCTTCCCAGACGTGACCAGCTGGCGCGACAAATGCGGCCGCGGTCATGACCAGGCCGAACTCACCTTGCGCCCGCGCGGTGAGCCACTCGATCTCATCGTGGGACAACGTGCCATCGGCGTGGCTTTGACAATTGGTCAACGGCGCCATGGCGATGCGATTGCGCCACGTCCGGCCATGGGCAAGACCCATCGGCTCAGCGGGGTTGGGCATGTGGCAATCCTAGGTCGGCGCCGAACGCTGTTGACCCCTCGCTCGACGTCACCGCATCGGCTGCGGATAGAATATCGATACGCCTAGATTCGGAAGTGAGACCATGAACGGCCGCCGGAAGTTGCCCCGAGGACGCGAGATTCTGCACCGGACCATGACGGTTGTCGCGCATCTGGTGGATGATGTGGAGCCGGACAGGCTGTCGTCGGTTGCCCCGATGGGGGCCGATGGCTTGCGCGTCAAACCGTTCTCTCAGAATCGTTGACCGCCGGCAGGGTGTAGGCCCGGGACCAAGCGGTGCTGGATTCCGGCAACTCAATCGCCGGAATTCCGCACGGCTTCTGGCTAACTCCGCATCGACCAAGAGCCCCGCACCACATACGCTCCAAGAGCCACCCACCGGAGGAGCGCAGGGAATGCCGATGGACTTGTCGCTGTACCCACCCAACGCCGCCGTTGACGACGGTCGACTCACGCTGGGCGGCTGTCACGTCGCGGATGTGGCGCAGGAATTCGGCACGCCGGCGTACCTCATCGATGCCGCGGGCCTTCGACAACGCGCACGGGAGTTCCAGCAGGCGCTGACCTCTCGACACCACCGCAGCCGGGTCATGTTCGCGTCCAAGAGCTTCCCCACGCCGTCGGTGATGGGACTGATTGCGGACACCGGGTGCGGGCTGGACGTCGCCGGGCTTGGGGAGTTGCTGGCCGCCCAGCGCACTGGCGTCGACCCCGCCCACGTCGTCCTGCACGGCAACGCGAAGTCCGACGCCGAGATCGCCCTGGCCATCGAGATGGGCATCGGCTACATCGTTGTCGACAACCTCGACGACGTGGACCGGATCTCGCGGTTGGCGACCAAGCCCGTGCCCGTGTTGCTGCGGGTCAGTCCGGCCGTAGACGCCGAGACCAACGCGGCGATGGCCACCGGCCACGACGCCTCCAAGTTCGGTATTCCCAGCCACCAGATCACCGAGGTCATCGAGCGGATCCGGCGTGAGCCGCTGCTCGACCTGCGCGGGCTGCACGCCCACATCGGCTCGCAGATCCTCAACGTCGACCAGTTCGAGCAGGCGGTCGCCTCGTTGGCGCAATTGGAGCGGTTCGACGTGTACGACCTCGGCGGAGGTCTGGGGATCCGCTACGTGCCTTCTGATGTTGCGCCCAGCGTGGAGGAGTACGCAGATCGGCTGGTGGGGGCGGTGCACCGGCACCTGGGCACCGACGTCGAGTTGCTCATCGAACCCGGCCGCTCGATGGTCGGGCCCAACGGCGTGACGGTCTACCGCGTCACGACTGTCAAGCGCGGCGTGCGCACACATGTGGCAGTCGACGGCGGGATGGGCGACAACTTGGAGGTCTCGCTGTACGGCCAGCCATTCGACCCCGCCATCATCGACAAGGCCGGCGCGTTCGAGGTGTGCGACGTCGTCGGGCGTCACTGCGAATCCGGAGACACGTTCGTGGTCGCGCACGAGTTGGTCGAGCCGGAGGTGGGTGATCTGTTGGTCATCCCAGCGACGGGCGCCTACACCTTCACCATGAGCAACAACTACAACGGAGCCCTGCGCCCGCCTGTGGTGTTCTGCGAAGACGGGGTCGCGCGGGTTGCCGTTCGGCGCGAGACCTACGCGGAGCTGTTCGGCCGGGATGTGCGCGGGGGGTAGTGGTGTTGAACGCCGATGCCTCAGCGCGCGTAGTTCTCGTCGCTGCCAGCGACAGATATTGCACACACCCGGCCACAACGCCGCCGCGCGCTGAAGGGACGCACAACGCCGCCGCCTACGAAAACCGTCGCTCTGACGCCCGTGCGGTTAGGAATCACTTGCCTACCCCTACAGACAGCGCGGTTTTCCGTCGATACACTAGGAGTAGAACAAGTGAGGTGAGAATGATGAAAGGCAATGTGAGGCTCCACCGGGGACGCAACTTCTTGCATCGCACATGGTCGGTTGTCACGCATCTTGTCGACGATGTCGAACCCGACCGTATCTCCACCATCGCGCCGATGGCGGCGACAGGAAACCGGGTCCGGCCCTTCTCACAGAGCTGACCGGCGGCCTCCAGCAGGCGCCGGCCACATGAGACCGCTGTCTTCGGCAGGCGGTCCCACTTTCACGACGTCTCGCGCTGGCTGACGGCCCCGGCGGGATGGCTTGATCGCTGACACACTGCTTGTTGTGATCAGCGAACTCACCCGAGAACTGCAACTGCTCACCGGCGTGCACGAGCAGGTCCTCCGGGAAGCGGGTCTGGGGGACGTCGCCGACCAACTCGGGACCATCCACACCGGCTCTTCCGACGACATCAGCGTCGACGACGCCATCAGACTCGCGGGCGCGCTCACCGTGCATCTGCACCTGGTCAACCTCGCCGATGAACGCCATCGCGTCCGTTTGCTCAACGCCCCCGCGACGCCGGATGCAGATGCCGGCGATGACCTCTGGCCGGCGGTGACGGGTACCCAAGGTCTTCAACAGCGGCTCGAGGGACTTCACATCCACCCCGTGCTCACGGCGCATCCCACCGAAGCCCGACGCCGGGCGATCGCCACCGCGCTACGCCGGGTCTCCGAACAGTTGCAGCGGCTGGAGAATCCCCGCCTCGGGCTCGAAGAGAAGAACGCCGCCCATCGGCACCTGCTCGAAGAGGTGGAGTTGCTGCACCGGACCTCCGTGCTACGCACCACCCAACCTGAGCCGCTGGACGAGGTGCGGACCATCATGACCGTGTTCGATCAGACGCTGATCCGGGCCGTGCCTCGCCTCTACCGGGCACTTGAGCAGGTCATGATCGCCGATCGCAGCGGCACCGAACCCACGCCGGTTCCCGCCTTCCTTCGGTTCGGCTCGTGGGTGGGCGGCGACCGTGACGGCAACCCATTCGTGACCGCGGATGTGACCCGTCGCGCGATGGGTGTGCAGTCCGATCACGCGTTGTCCGCGCTGGAGGTATCGGTCGAGCGGGTGGGGCGGACGCTGACTGCGGATCAAGCAGATACTCCACCGTCCCGGCTGCTACGTGAAGCGCTCGAACGTGACGCGGTGGCGATGCCCGAGCGCTTCACGCAGATCCGCACTGGATCCCCGGGCGAACCCCATCGGCAACGCATGCTGGTCATCGCCGAGCGACTCAAAGCCACCCGCGCGGGTCGCGCCGAACACTCCTACCGCGACCCCGAGGAGCTCATCGCGGACCTGCGCCTGGTGCAGGATTCGTTGGCTCAGGCCGGTGCCCGCCGTGCCGCCTACGGCGACTTGCAGCACGTGATCTGGTACGCACAGACCTTCGGTTTCCACCTCGCCGAACTCGAGGTCAGGCAGCACTCGGATGTGCACGAGGCGGCGCTGGTCGACCTCCTGTCGCAGGTCCCGGACGCACCCGAAGATGCGGCGCAGGACGCGGCTTTCCTCGACCGGCTTGCGCGCTTCGGGTGGCCCGAAAACGTGGTGCCGCGCGAGGACCGCACGCGCGAGATCCTCGACACGCTTCGGGTCATGTCCTGGCTGCAGCAGCGGCATGGAGTTCGCAGTTGTGGCCGCTACATCGTCTCCTTCTCGCATTCTGCGGCGAACCTGGTCGCGGTGCGAGCACTAGCACGTCTGGCCTGCGGCACGGCCCCTCTGCGCCTCGACGTGGTGCCCCTGTTCGAGACCGGCGCGGACCTCGCCGCCGCGGACACTGTTCTGGCGGGATGGGTGGAACTGCCATCCACGCGGGAGTGGCTCGATGCGACCGGCCGTCGGGTCGAGGTGATGCTCGGCTACTCGGACTCGGCCAAGGACGTGGGCCCTGCCGCAGCGACGCTGACCCTGGCACAGTCACAGAGCGCGATGGTCGCGTGGGCGCAGGCGAACGACATCGAGTTGACGATGTTCCACGGCCGTGGAGGTTCACTGGGCCGCGGCGGCGGACCTCTTCACCGCGCGATCCTCGCTCAGCCTCCGGGCAGCGTGGACGGCCGACTGAAGGTCACTGAACAAGGTGAGGTCGTGTTCGCACGGTATGCCGACACGACAATCGCGCAGCGCCATCTGGAGCGCCTCACGACAGCTGTGCTGCTCGCGGGTACGCCCGAGGTCCAGCAGCGCAACGCCGAGGCCGCGCACCGTTTCGCAGCGCTCGGCGAAAGGCTGGTGCACAGTTCCCGCGCGGCCTACTGGCGACTGGTCCGCACGCCCGGGTTCGCCGACGTCCTGGCTGAGGCGAGCCCCCTCGAGGAGATCGGGGAACTGCGGATGGGCTCGCGGCCGGTGCGCCGCAGCGCTGCGAACTCGGGGCGGGAGTTGTCCGATCTGCGTGCGATCCCATGGGTGTTCGCGTGGTCGCAGACACGCGCCAACATCTCCGGGTGGTACGGCTTGGGGACCGGCCTTTCCGAAGCGGGCAGCCTGAACCTGCTGCGGGAGGCCTATGCGCAGTGGCCGCTGTTCGCCTCCTTGATCGACATCGCCGAGATGAGTTTGGCCAAGAGTAATCGCGAACTCGCCCAGCGGTTCCTGTCCCTGGGCGGGCGCCCCGAGATCACCGCGCAGATCCTGGAGGAGATGGACCGGACCACGTCATGGGTGCTGCAGGTGCTCGACCAGGAGGAACTGCTGGAGCACAAGCAGGTCCTGGGATCCGCTATTGCGTTAAGAGCCCCCTATGTGGATGCGTTGTCGCGATTGCAGCTTGAGGCCTTGACGCACGTGCGCTCCGGCGGCGGCGAGCAGTGGCGGCACCTGCTGCTGCTGACCGTCAACGGGCTCGCGGCGGGGCTGCAGAACACGGGCTGAGGCCGTCTACTGGTGCCGACAGCGACCGTGTGTTTCGCTGGACGTGTGAGTTTCGACGAGGACTGGGTCAACGACGCCGCGCACAAGGAGTCGTCGGCGCGTGAGCGGGACCTGGACCGACGGCGTGAACGCTGGGCCGAACTCGATCGCGCTGAACTGCAGGGACACGGCGCCGCAGTCAAACGCGCCAAGCAGGCCCGGCGTTCCGAGCGTTGGCGTAAGACCTGGCCGTGGCTGGTCTTCTTCGGGGTCGCCGCGGGGTTGATGATCATCTTCGGTGTGTGAGGCCGAACCGGCGATCAGGCACCAGCCTGTGCTCGCAGGTATTCGACGACTGCCGGCCAGTCGGGGAACCGCTCGGAACCGAACGCAATCACCTCGCCCGCAAACCCCTGCACACCGTTGTGCCCAGGGCGATCGTCGACGAGGAAATCGCCCACATTCAGGTTCTTGTGGTGCGACAGGATGAGCCGCTTGTACGCCGGGGAATCCTCATCCATCCCCAGGTGCATCTGCACCCACTCCACCTTGTGCTGCCATGCCGACGGGTTGCCCCACGGTGCGGTGGACAGGATGTAGATGTCGAACAGCCCGGCCAGCTCCCGGAAGGCAGACAGAGCACCCACGACCGGGGGCATGAGCGCGAACAGCCCGGGCATCTCGTCCTCGTTGCCCCGGTACTTCTCCCGCACAACGGGATCCACCGTTTCGAGCTTGGCCGTGAAGTCGACCAGCGTGTTGTCCATG
>JALOLM010000082.1 GCA_025455985.1 Candidatus Nanopelagicales bacterium
CAACACAGAACAAACAGGGTGTCTACTCGATGGGCGCGACGCAGCCCATCGCACTCACCGGCAAGGGCGCCGGCAACCCGGACCCCAGCAGCCTGGTTCTGTCCGGCCAGAAGTACGCCTTCGCGCAGCGGGTCGAGGGTCTGGAGCAGGGGACGACCTACCACTTCCTGATCACCCTGCCGGTGGGCCCCGGGTTCAAGCCGGTCCAGGTGGTGGGCAGCGTGCGCACCGAACACCACGGCGTGCACACCATCACCCGGCGGACCACCGGTCTGGATCTCGACTTCACCGCCAGCGGCGGATCGGCCACGGTCTCGGTGTCGAAGTCCTCGCAGATCGTGGGCAGCAAACTCAAGGGCAGCACCGCGGTCGTCATCAAAGGAACGAAGCAGGGTGACAGCAACCGGTTCACCCACAGCTTCCAGAACCTGACCCCGGGCACGAAGTACTACGTGTTGGCCATGGTCAACGGCCCCCAGACCACCCAGCGTCTGACCGAGACGAGCACGAAGAGCCAGCAAGTAGAGGTGACGGTGGAGAAGATCAAGGTCATCGACGATGCCGACAACGGCCTGAGAGGGAAGGGCGATCTGCTCTTCCAGATCCGCGGCACGACCGCCCCGACCAAGAGCGGCGTTTGGGGAAGCCACTACGGCGAGACGAAGATCGGCTCGGGGCAGACCGTGAACCTGAAGGAGTCGCCCTCGGCCCCGCGACACACCTTCACCACCAAAGGTTCCTCGTTCACCGTGCAGGTGGAGGGCAGGGAGTCCGACTGGGTCGGCAAGTCGGGGCGTGAGTTCTGCGAGGAGAACTACTACCAGCCGAACCAGAAGCACTCGGCCCGCTGGCTGAACAAGGCGGACAGCGGCGTCAACTGCTACCAGTTCTCCTACGCCGAGACTGCTTTCGACCTCAAGCAGGGCAACGTGCAGACCAGGACGTTCACGGTCGCACGTAGTCCAGAGTTGCGCTTCGAGGTCACCGTGAAGATGACGATGAAGGCGGCCTGAGTCGCACTCGAACCGTGATTCCCCGGCCGGTGGCGGTCGGGGAATCACGTTGTTCGGCCCTGCCACTCGCACCTGAAATCGCTACCTTCGTGATCTAGAACGAGAGGACACCCTGTGGCGGACGGCGAGGCAATTGTGAACGGGCTGATGGCGGCGATCAGCAACGGTGATCTGGACGGGATCAAGGAACTGCTGGACCCCGAACTCGTGAGTCATGGTGCGCTTGGCGATGTGCACGGTCCCGACGGGTTCGTTGAAGTGATGATTTCCAACATCCGGACGGCATACCCCGATGTGCAGGTCCAGGCGGTTGGCGTGATTCAAGACGGGGACATGATCTCCTGGCGGATCGAGGGCTCAGCGACCCACACCGGCCCATTTCTCGGCCTCGCCCCAACAGGCAAGCGGATCCGGATCAAGGGCATCCACCAGGCCCGGATCAGGAACGGAAGACTGGTCGAACACTGGCAGGGACCCGATATCCTCGCGATGCTCGTGGACATGGGCCGGGTGCCCTTCTCCTGACCGCCACACTCGATACCGCTAAGGAGTATGCATGAGTGATGTCTTGACGTCGCTTCAGACCAGCCGCGCCTGGATCAATTACTCTCCCGCCCGACCATTCGACATGGTCATCGGCCAGCATCCCGCCACCGAGCCGCAGCTGCGCAAAGAGCTTCAGTTCCTGTACGACCGCGGGTTCCGAGGGGTCGTGACCAACACGGTGACGTACGGATGTGAGCACACACCGCGCATCGCAAAGGAGGTCGGTTTCGAGCATGTCATCGCGAAGCTCTGGTGGACCAACGATGAGGTCCTCGAAGTCGAGAAGGCGAACCTTGCCTCAGAGATCGGGTCTGTCGACGCGATCGTCGTGGGGAACGAGACCGTGCACAAGGCGGTGGCCCGGGGGCAGGACGCGAAGGCTGCGGTGGCTCGCCTCAAGAGCGAGATGGAACAGCTCCAGCAACTGCACGGCAAGCCGGTGACAACCGGCCTACATCGTGACGACTGGTCGTCTCATCCGGAGATCGCGACCGAATTCGGTGACTTCGTATTCGCCAACCTGCAGCCATGGTGGGTGCAGTTGCGCAACGATCCCGAGACCGCGGCGAAGTGGGTCGTGGATGTCATCCAGGTGATCCGCGATACGCCCGGTATGCCCAAAGACCGCGTCATCCTCATCCAGGAGGCTGCCTTCCCCAGCGGCTGCGTTCCACCGGAAGCCGCTCCCGGGGCGACACCAGAGGCGCAAGCGGTCTTCTACCAGCGACTGATCGAGACGGGTCAGCAGTTCGTCTACTCATTCGCCTTCGATGCCTACTTCGCTGCGACAGGCTCGCCGCCCGGCGGCTTCGGTGGATTGTGGGACGCCGACCTCAACCCCAAACCAGCGGCTAGCGTCATCGACCTTGGACGGTACTGACGAGCGGATGTGGTCGGAATGAGCCTTTCCGCATCTTCACAACATGTTCGTCATCCTCCGTCTGACCGGCCAGGGCAACGGCCTTGTCAAGATCGACGCCCGGTTGTCCCATCGAGAAAGTCAGCGTGACGAAGGGGGTTCTCAGGCGCGGGTTGAGTCCGTCTCGAATGGCTTGGTTTGTGGCCTGATCGAGGGCCAGGCCGCCCAGTTCCATCAGGCGCTCGATCAACGCTTGTGTGTCAGGTTCCAAGGTAACGGTGATTCGCGTCATGCATTCTTGCGTCAGGCAAGTGAGGCAACCCATACGGAAGAGCGATGGGCCAAACCACGATTCATTCCTTCATCATGTCCAAGACGTTGATCGTGATGGGGAACGGTGCGTTCAATTCGAGAGGCTCTTCGCCCTGAGCCGTTGCGGTTTGCTGATACTTTCCCGCCACCAAATCCAAGACGGTGAGGGACGGCACCGCTGGGTCCGCAAGCCAGTAGTGTGCAACGCCGGCCTCTTCGTACAGGCTGCGCTTACGCGCCTCGTCGATCCGAGCCGTTGACGGGGACCGAACCTCCACGACCAGCAGCGGGGCGGTGGGCAGATCGCGATCCGTGAACGAAGCCCGTGGCGCGACGAGAATGTCGGGCTCGATCACATTGGTGCCAAGCACCACGTCGAACGGCGCCGTCACGACCTTGAGTTCAGTCCCCGTGCTCGCCGTGTGCAGCGCCCTAGCCAGAGCGAACGCGAGTGTCTGGTGAGCAAGCCCCGGCGCTGGCGTCATCACGAACGCACCATCGATGAGCTCGTGGCGCAGCCCGTCGTCGGGAAGGGCGTCGAGGTCCTCCCGGGTGAGCTCTCGTGCCGCCATGACTGACATCGTGCCTCCTTCGTTTTCACCAAGTCCAGTCTGTGCCGTATGCGTCAGGCACGGGTTCGGCTATCCACAGGCGGCTGGCGCCCGGCGGGGCCTGTTGCGGGAGTATCTGACGTACCCCGCCATTGTCAGTGCAGCCGAGGTGGTGAGGCTCAAAGAGATCGCCGTGGTCATAGCGAAGGTCCACGTCCCGGGACGGCGGGTGACAGGTTCGATCAGGTGTCCAACGACGCTCGCCATCCCGATGGCGCAGGCGAGCGCTGCTGGGCCAGGTCGCCCATCGCAGGCCTGCCTCGCCGCGAGCAGTGCTGTCAGGGGCATGAACCAGGGCGGGGCAATGCCGGCACCCCAACCGATCAATAGTGCGGTTGGCACCGACAGTGGGACCGTTATGGCCAACGGTTCGCCCGGGATGTTGTCACGAATCGACACGTAGCTGCTGAGAGTGGTCGATGCGGCGTAGGCCAGTGCGGTTCCGAATAGGAAGTCTTGACTGCCGGTAGCTGACACTGTTCCGGTCTCCGTTCAGGCAGAGTGTGTGACCTCTTGGTCCGGCGCGAGTGCGGGGACTGCGTTCGACGGGTTCCCCCTGCGAGCCATGGCGATCCCTGCGAAGACCAACCAGAGCAGGGCAAGAAGGAAGAACGGCGCGCCCCCCGACGCGGCGAGCCCGACTCCGACAAGGAGAAGAGGTGATGTCACCGCCGCCCACCAACCGATCCAGCGGGGAAGGCATCGCGTTGACAAGATGACGGCAGCAGCGGCCGCGAGCATGCCGGCATCCAGTGCCCAGGTGATCACGAACGCGAAGCCGTTCATGTCGACCAAAGCCGCTGCCAGGTCATCGGGAATCGTTTCCGCGCGCCAGGCCAAGGCCAAGATCGGGGCCCCCGAACCCCACTTGACGGCTGCGGAGAGCAACCCGAAGCTCAGGACCGCAGCGGGCAGCCAGGTGCCTACGCGTTCGGAGCGGTGCAGCGACCAAGCCAGTGTCGCGACGAACACCACGAAGGCCAGCAGCCCGACCAGTTCGACAAGCCAGGCCAAGCCCGCGCCCAGGGTTGGGGGATTAGCGCGCCACCACGCGCCGATGGCCGAAGGGCTCGAGGCCGAGTCGGGAGAGTCTGGGCCGAACACATCGTTGCCGACGATGACCAAGAGCACGTAGAGAGGTCCGCACAAAGCGCCGAAGCGATAGAGGTTCTTGTTCATGGTTGACATCGTCGTCCCGCGCCTTGGTTCCAGGAACTGCCCAGAGACGGATCTTGTTTCCCCTCCTGGTGGGGGAGAACAGGTGGGGATGTCCACCTGCAGAACTATGGTCACCGCAATGGGTAGGGCGTACCTTGCTGAGCATGATGCCCAGCCCTCGCACCCGCGACCTGCTGCTGGCCCTCGTCGTTCTCGTCGGGTCGGTGGTCGAGGTATTTGGCACGGGTTGGCCGGTCTGGTTTGTGCTCCCCGCGGCGCTCGCGTCCATAGCGCTGATCTGGCGATGCAGCGCACCGATATTGGTGGCGGCGGTCATCGTCGTGAATGCCACGCTTGTGGCGGTGGTGCTGGCGCCGGCTCAGGGGTCGTTCTTCGGGTTCGTCGCTATGGTGATCTCGCTGTATTCGGTCGGCGTATACGAGTCGCGGCAAACCGGGCTCAAGGTCCTGGTGGTTGCGATCACCGCCATTGCGGCCGCGGGCCTAGCAACCAGTGCCATGGTCGAAGGGGTGAACCTCGGCGACTGGATCCCCATTGGAGTGTGGCTGTCACTGGCGTGGATCCTCGGCGCCGAGGTCCGCCGGAGTCGCATGCGCAACGACCAGCTGCGTCTCTTGAACCAGCAGTTGGCAGATGAACGCGACGTCCGGGCGCGCGAGGCGGTGTCCGTGGAACGATCGCGTCTAGCACGCGAGCTGCATGATGTCGTGGCTCACAACGTGAGCTTGATGGCGGTCCAGGCCGAAGGCGCGGGTCGAGTGCTGGAAGGGGATCAAGCGCAGGTCCGAGCCGCCCTGGCCGCCATTGCGACCACGGGTAGGGACACGATCGAGGAGTTGCGCAGGTTGCTCGGCATCCTGCGCGCAGATGGAGCGGGGACCGGACTTGTTCCACAGCCGGGGCTGGCCGACCTTGAACCGCTGCTCGATCGCGTCCGCAGCTCCGGCCTTGCGGTCGACCTGACCGTCACCGGAGAGCCGATTGCCCTGTCGGCGGGGGCGCAACTGTCCGCCTTCCGAATCGTTCAGGAAGCGCTGACCAACACCCTCAAGCACGCCGACGCCTCCCACGTCTCGGTGGACCTGCTCTACTGGCCGGGGGCGGTGGAGGTCAGGGTGGCTGACAATGGGCATGCCCACGATCCCGGTGTCGGCACTGGCCAGGGATTGGTGGGCCTGCGCGAGCGGGTCGCCCTGTACGGCGGCTCCCTGACCGCAGGCGGGGATCTGACCGGCTACACCGTCCACGCATTTCTGCCGCTGGGAAATGCTCAGTGATCCGAGTCCTGGTGGTCGACGACCAAGACCTCGTGCGTGCCGGATTCCGGATGATCCTGCAGGCCGAACCTGACATCGCAGTGGTCGGCGAAGCCGCTGATGGTCAGGCCGCCGTGGATCTGGTCGCCGAGCTTGACCCGGATGTGGTGCTCATGGACGTTCGGATGCCCCGGATGAGTGGGCTTGAGGCGACGCGCCGACTCACCGAACTCGGCTGCACCGCGCGGGTGTTGGTCTTAACCACCTTCGACCTGGACGAGTACGTGTTCGAGGCGCTGCGTGGGGGAGCCGCTGGATTCCTGCTCAAGACCACTCCGGCCGATCAACTGATCAACGGCATCCGAGCGGTCGCCGCGGGGGACGGGCTGCTGGCTCCCTCAGTCACACGTCGGCTGATCGAGCAGTTTGCCCGCCAACCCGCAGTCCCCGACACCCGGGCAACGGGCACGCTCACCACGCGCGAGTTGGAGGTCCTCACCCTTCTGGCTAGGGGTTTGAACAACTCCGAGATCGCCTCATCCCTGCACATCGAAGCCTCCACTGTGAAGTCCCACGTCGCCAACATCCTGGCCAAGCTGGGGCTGCGCGATCGGACCCAGGCCGTGGTCCTCGCGTACGAGTCGGGTTTGATCCGCCCGACCGGATCCTGAGGTGCGCCTTGCGCGACAGTTCGGGTGGAGCCGCCAGCTGCGCAGGCAAAACGGTCTTTGAAGGTGACCGCTTGATGGGTCGGCGTTTCGGGCTCGCCATTGTCGCGAAGTTCCCGCGACACGCCAGAGTGTCCGCGTAACTTCGCAACAACGGCGCGACCGCCGACGACTGACACGACCTGCCTTTCCGGCTGTTTGCGCGGATAGAGTTGCCCGATGCGAATCGTCATCCTCGGAGCCGGTTTCGGCGGCTTGGAGCTTTCGACCCTGCTGTCCGAGGAGTTTGGCGACGACTTGGATGTCGTCCTCATCGACAAGGGTGAGGGGTTCGTCTTCGGATTCTCGAAACTGGACGTGATGTTCGGCTACACCGACGCCGCGCATGTCCTGCACCGATTTGACGATGTCGTCAAGCCGGGAGTGCGGTTCGTGCGCGCCGAAGTCACGGCGATCGACCCCGTCGCGAAGGTGGTCAGCACGGACGCGGGCACGTTTGAAGCAGACTTCCTGGTCGTCGCTCTCGGCGCCGATCTTCACCCTCAGGACACACCGGGACTGCTCGAAGGCGGATACGAGTTCTACACGGTGCCCGGAGCTTTCGAATTGCGCGACGTCCTCGACCAGTTCGAGGGTGGCCGGGTGCTCGTGGGAGTGACGTCGACTCCGTTCAAGTGCCCGCCCGCGCCGAGTGAGACCACCCTCTTGGTCAACGACTTCCTCCAAGCGCGCGGCCTCCGGGAGCGCTCCGAGGTGTCGTTGGTCATGCCGCTGCCGGTGCCGATCCCGCCGTCCCCGCAGGCTTCGGAGGCGATTCTGGCCGCATTCGAGCAGCGGGGGATCAACTGGCATCCGGGCAAATTGGTGCGCGCGCTGGACCCCGACCGCAAAGTGGCGGTCCTCAGCGACGGGGACGAACTGCCCTACGACCTGTTCCTCGGGGTGCCGGTGCATCGGGCGCCGGCCGTGGTTGTCGCATCCGGACTTACCGAGGACGGCTGGATCCCCGTGGACCCACTGACCCTGCAGACCAAGTTCGCCGGGGTGTACGCAGTCGGCGACGTGACCAGCGTCGGCACACCGAAAGCTGGGGTTTTCGCCGAAGGGCAAGCAACCGTGGTCGCCGCGGCGATCATCGCGACCTTGCGCAACTCCACGACCGACCACACCTATGACGGCCACGGGATTTGCTACATGGAGTTTGGCGGCCACGAGATCGCCAAGATCGACGTGACGTTTCTCAGCGGTGCGCGTCCGGCCGGTTCGCTGGAGGGCCCCGATGCCAACCTCGCCGCGGACAAGTCCGCCTTCGGCACCGAACGTATCCAGCGCTGGTTCGGCAAGGCCTGGACAGGCATCGACGCCTGAGGTGCTCAGGGCCCTCGAGGGCGGCAGCTGTTCTGTCCAACTTCGGCGCGACTTCCAACCGCCGAGCATCGGTCTGGTTGCGGCACTGCTCGGTGGGTGCCACTAGAACCCGCAGGCGTTGTGGGGTCCGGGCCGTCTGAATCGCCGGCCCCACAACCGACTCGGGCAGGACCCGCTCGGGATCGAGAACGGGTATCGAGATCCCCTCGTAT
>JALOLM010000422.1 GCA_025455985.1 Candidatus Nanopelagicales bacterium
GTTCGCACCGGCACCTTGGAGCCGATGGCCTGCTTGAGGTCGGCGTTGAGCCGCTCGTCGGGGTTGAGCTCGGGGCTGTAGCTGGGCAGGTAGAACACCGGCGATAGGAAATTTAACCACCCCATCGGACCCGAGATCGGACCGCAGGCCGGACCGCAGGCCGGGCCCGAGGCCCGGAGGCCCTTGCGCAGAACCATGAAGTGCCCTGAGGTTGGCGCGCCTGCCACCACTGTGGCCTGGTGATCGGTTTTCAGCTCGGTGTGCGTGTGCATCTGCAGCCCCGACTCAGGGTTCACCCTGACTCCTTGGACGTCGTGGTCACGCAACGCGCAGCACCGCCCGGACCTCTGGTCTGGAGCACTGCGCCTCGCTCGCTGGTGGCATGGTCCCTGCGGGACGGGACGGCGGTCGCGGTCAGCCCGCTTGATGCCGCCCCGCCTCGTGCGCCCGGCCCCGGGGCGGTGGCTGCGGATCCAGCCCCAGGTGGGTGAGGATCTTCTCGATCACCGGCCGCTCGGGGATGGCCGCGATGATCTTGAGCTCGCCGCCGGAAGACCCCAAGGTGCAGGAAGCGCTGGACAAGTTCTACATGCCCAGCATCTACATGAGCACCGCCGATTACACGGCCTACGCCGAACGCACCTTCAAGGCCGAGAAGGCGACCATCGAGCGGCTGGGGTTGGCCAAGAAGGCCTGATACCGCTGGCGCAGCACCATGGTGGAGCGTCGCGCCAGACCGTTGACGAAGCTCAACCGAACGGCGGCCGGTTGTACTAGGCTGGTTATATGAGATGGGAAAACCCATTGCATCGCTTGTTGGCCTCGGTGTTGCTGCTGGCCCTTGTCTCCGTGATGGGGAGTTGCGGCGGCGGCGGCGGCGGTGGCGATGCTCTGCCGTCCATTGCCATCCTGAATCCCACCGCCGCGGACACCTATGCCACCACGGCTACCGGGGTCCGATTGGGCGGCAGTATCTCGGGGGCGAGTTTCGTGCATGTGCTCAACACCACAACCGGCATAGAGGTTGAGGGCTATGTGAACTACTTCGATGGTCAGGGCTCATGGTTTGCCGATGTTTACGGACTGGTTCCGGGCGACAACTTCATCGTGGTCACGGCCGATGCGGACGGCAGTGGCGCACGCACAGCCTCTGACACCCTCACGGTCTCGCGTCCACTGCAGCCAGCCAGTCTGATCCTCAACGGCGACGATGCGTCCTCGGCTATCGCCTACTGGGTGGATGCGAACTCGTTCAGCCACCAGATTGCGCTGTATGCGGACGGCAGTGGCCGGTCCACGACCGGCAATGTGCTCACAGAACCTGCCGGAGTGGCGGTGAACATGACGTGGTCCTACGACGGTGCGGAAGCCATCGTGGTCAATGGCTGTCCCGATTGCTCGTACCAGCGCATCGGCCGCATTCAAGGCTCCACGGCCGAAGGCCTCTTCTACGGCCAGATTGAAACCGTGGGTGGTGTCGGCGAGACGGCCCTGCATGTTTTTCAGCTGAGCTCGGGAAGCTTCTGATTGAAGTCTTTGTTGTCTTGCGGCGTTGCTGGGTGGCGCGGCACTGTTCACTGACAGTCCGTGAGGCTTGAGGCGATCAGCCGAGGGCTGTCTGAATTTTTGTGTGCGAGGCCTCGGAGACTTGTCCACGGCGGCGGTCGTCGCTTGCGACGAACGACCGACGCGGTGGGCAAGTCGGTGGTGCCATGCTACGCGACCGTCCTGATGAATCGGTCGCCGTAGGCGATGGCGAACTGGTTCATTGCGGCTCGCCACTCCTTGGCCGCGCGACCCCAGTCGGCCGTGATGTTGCGCAGCGCCAGCCAGATCAGCTTGGTGGCCGCGTCGTCGCTGGGGAAGTGGCCTCGCGTCTTGATGATCTTGCGCAGCCGCGCGTGGATGCTCTCGATCGCGTTGGTCGTGTAGATCACCCGCCGGACCTCCGGCGGGAAGGCGAAGAACGGGATCACGCGGTCCCAGGCGCGGCGCCAGGCCGCCACCACGGTCGGGAATTTCGTGCCCCAAGCGCCGGCTTCGAAGGCGTCCAACTCTGCGGCCGCCGCCTCGGCACTCGGCGCCGTGTAGATCGGGCGCAGGGCCGCGGCCAGCGCCTTGCGGTCCTTCCAGCTGGCGAACTCCAGGCTGTTGCGGATGAGGTGCACGACGCAGGTCTGCAGCGTGGTGGCCGGGAATACCGCCGCCAGCGCCTCGCCGATGCCCTTCAGGCCGTCGGTCACGGCGATCAGCACGTCGTTGACGCCGCGGGTCTTCAGGTCGTTGAACACCTTCAGCCAGAACTTCGCACCCTCGGTGCCTTCGATCCACAGGCCCAGGATGTCCCTCGTGCCGTCGGGCAGGACACCCGGCGCCAGGTAGATCGCCTTGTTGCGCACCACCGCATCCTCGCGGATCTTCACGCGCAGCGCGTCAAAGAAGATCACCGGGTACATCGGCTCGAGCGGACGAGACTGCCAAGCGGTGACCTCGGCCATCACGGCGTCGGTGACCGAGCTGATGAACTCCGGGCTGACCTCGGTGGCGTACTGCTCGGCCAGGAAGCCC
>JALOLM010000423.1 GCA_025455985.1 Candidatus Nanopelagicales bacterium
TGAACGCACCACGCGCCGCCTTGTGATCGTCGAGTCGCCCGCGAAGGCCAAAACGATCCAGGGCTACCTCGGCGACGGCTTCGAGGTGACCGCCAGCGTCGGGCACATCCGCGACCTGCCCGACCGGGCCGCCGATATCCCCGCCAAGTACAAGGGTGAGCCGTGGGCGCGCCTGGGTGTGGACATCGAGAACAACTTCAACCCGATCTACGTCGTCAACGCCGACAAACGGGCTCGCGTCAAGGAACTCAAGGACAAGATGGCAGGCGTTGACGAACTGCTGCTGGCCACTGATGAGGACCGCGAGGGCGAGGCGATCGCCTGGCACCTGCTGGAAGTGCTCAAGCCGAAGATCCCGGTGCGCCGGATGGTGTTCAACGAAATCACCCGCGACGCCATCCAGGGCGCACTGCAGAACACCCGCGAACTCGACAAGGACCTCGTCGACGCCCAGGAGACCAGGCGCATCCTTGACCGGTTGTACGGCTACGAAGTGTCGCCGGTGCTCTGGAAGAAGGTCATGCCGCGGTTGTCGGCGGGACGTGTGCAGTCGGTGGCGCTGCGCCTGGTGGTGGACCGTGAGCGCGAACGGATGGCGTTCGTGCGCGCCGAGTACGCCGACATCGAGGCGCTGGTGGACCCGGGTAGTTTCACGGCGACGCTGACCCACGTCGACGGCAAGCGCATCGCTCGCGGTGACTCCTTCAACGACCGCGGGGAGCTCAAGAAGACGGACGTCCGCCACCTTGAACTCGCCACCGCGCAGAGCATCGTCGAAGGGCTCACCGACTCGACCATGACCGTGGACTCGGTGGAGGAAAAGCCGGGCACTCGCCGGCCCTCGCCGCCGTTCATGACCTCGACGTTGCAGCAGGAAGCCTCGCGGAAACTGCGGTGGGGCGGGCAGCGCACGATGCGCGTGGCCCAAGGGCTCTACGAACGCGGCTATATCACGTATATGCGTACCGACTCCACGACGCTGTCGGCGACCGCGATCAATGCCGCCCGCGCGCAGGCCGCGGCGCTTTACGGTGAGGACCACCTGTTCCCTGGGCCGAAGCGCACCTATGACCGTAAGGTGAAGAACGCGCAGGAGGCCCACGAGGCGATCCGTCCGGCCGGTGATTCCTTCCGCACCCCCGGCCAGGTTTCCCGCGAACTGAACCCTGACGAGTTGGCTCTCTACGACCTGATCTGGAAACGCACCGTCGCTTCACAGATGGCCGACGCCCGCGTTGCGACGACCTCGCTAAGACTGGCGGCGACCACCTCCGACGGCGTCGCCACGATCTTCTCGGCAAGCGGCACCGTGGTGACGTTCCCCGGCTTCCTGGCCGCCTACGAGGAGAGCCGCGACGACGACGACTCTGGTGAGCAGCGGCGTTTGCCGCGACTGGCGGTCGGCGATGAGGTCAACGTGCGTGCGCTTAACGCTGAGTTGCACGCGACCAAGCCGCCGGCTCGCTACACCGAGGCGTCGCTGTTGAAGGCGCTCGAGGAGCGCGGCATCGGGCGGCCGTCGACCTGGTCGAACATCATCGGGACGCTGCTGGACCGCGGCTACGTGTTCAAGCGCGGCAGTGCGCTGGTCCCGGCATGGCTGGCGTTCGCGGTGGTGCGGTTGCTTGAGGATCACTTCTCGTCGCTGGTGGACTACGACTTCACCGCCGAACTCGAGGAGATCCTGGACACGGTGGCTTCCGGCGATCAGAGCCGCAACCTGGTCCTGGGCACGTTCTACTACGGTGGCGCTGATCCGCGCGGGGGCACCTTCGTGGGGTTGCACCCGATGATTGAACGGCTTCCCGAGATCGACCCGCGCGAGAACTCAACCTTCCCCATCGATGGCGAGGTCGCGCTTCGGGTGGGCAAGTTCGGGCCCTACCTGGAGCAGGGCGAGAAGCGCGCCAACGTCCCGGCCGATCTGCCCCCCGACGAGTTGACCGCTGAGAAGGCCATCGAGTTGCTCAACGCTCCCAAGGAGGAGCGGGTGCTGGGTAAAGACCCCGACACCGGGCACGAGATCGTCACGAAGTCGGGGCGGTTCGGTCCGTATGTGACCGAGGTGCTGCCGCCCCTGCCCGAGGGTGCGAAGAAGCCGCGCAAGACCGTCAAGCCGCGCACGGCCAGCCTTTTCTCCGACATGGAGATGACCACGATCACCCTCGAGGAAGCGCTGCGGTTGTTGTCGCTGCCCCGCGAGGTCGGCAAGCACCCTGAGGACGGCGAGCCGATCATGGCCCAGAACGGCCGCTACGGACCGTACCTGACCCATGGCAAGGACTCCCGGTCATTGCCCGATGAGCCCAGCATCTTCACGTGCACGGTGGACGAGGCGCTGGCGCTGTTCGCGCAGCCGAAGCGCGGTCGCGGCCGCCAGGAGCCGCAGCCGGGCAAGGAGATCGGCACCGACCCGATCAGCGGCAAGAAGATCGAGCTCAAGGAAGGCCGTTTCGGCCCGTACGTGACCGATGGCGAGACCAACGCCTCGTTGCGCGTGGCCGACGACCCGTTGACGATCACGCTCGAGCGTGCCAGCGACCTGATCAGTGAGCGGCGGGCAAA
>JALOLM010000424.1 GCA_025455985.1 Candidatus Nanopelagicales bacterium
GGAGTTCTGCTGGCGCTGTTGCTGTGCTCCGCAGCGGGCCTGGCCGTCACCACCCCGGCAATCATCGGCGCCGTCATCGGCGTACTGATCAGGGTCGGCGCCGATGCCAGAATGGCTTCCGTCACGAAAGATGAGAGCCGCGCCGAACAGCCCGCGTGAGCGCGGTGATCACCCAGGCGCCGGTGATCAGGTGCATCGCCTGCAGTGAGCGGGGCAAGCCGGTCAGCGATGCCAGCAGCAGCACGGCACCTGACAGCGCCACCCACACGGGCGGGTGCTTGGTGACTCGGGCTGCGGCGTAGGCCCCGAGCGCGGCTGAGCATCCGACGATCAAGCACACCAGGATCACGGACAACGCGCTGACAGAAGTGGCCTCGACGCTGGTCGACCAACCCTGCCACTGCGCGATCAAGAGCACGACCACGTTGCACACCGCGGCGGCCAGCCCAGCGGCCACCCCGAGCCGGATGAGGAACGGCAGCGTGACCCTGCGCTGCGGGCGTTTGGGCGGGCCCGCCAGGGCACTGAGCGCGTCGGGATCGAAGCTCACGCGGGGCCTTATAGCGGCGGAAACACCCGGCCGGTGTTCTCCTCGGTCTCGTAGATGTCCGCCGGCGGACCGACGATGGCCTGATCCGGCGTCCCCACCAGGTCGAGGTTCTTCTCGGGGTAGTCCAGTCGGCTCAGCACCCAGCGCATCGCCTCCAGACGACCGCGCTTCTTGTCGTTGCTGCGAACCACTGTCCAGGGTGCGAAGTCGGTGTCGGTGTACCAGAACATGGCCTCTTTGGCCGCGGTGTAGTCATGCCACCTGTCCAGGCTCGCGAGGTCCATCGGGCTGAGTTTCCACTGCCGCACCGGGTCGATCCGGCGGATCGTGAAACGGGTGATCTGCTCCTTGCGTGACACCGAGAACCAGAACTTGAACAAGATGATGCCGTCGCGCACCATCATGCGTTCGAAGTCGGGTGCCTGCCGCATGAACTCCCGGTACTCCTCGTCACTGCAGAAGCCCATCACCCGTTCGACTCCCGCGCGGTTGTACCAGGAGCGGTCGAACATGACGATCTCGCCGTGGGTGGGCAGGTGACGGATGTAGCGCTGGAAGTACCACTGGCCGGCCTCGCGCTCGGACGGTTTCTCCAACGCGATGACCCGCGCGCCGCGGGGGTTGAGGTGTTCCATGAACCGTTTGATCGTGCCGCCCTTGCCTGCGGCGTCGCGGCCCTCGAAGACCATGACGATGCGCTGACCGGTCTCCTTCACCCAGCCCTGCATCTTCAGCAGTTCGATCTGTAGCAGACGCTTGGTCAGTTCGTAGTCACGCCGGGACATGCGCTCGGTGTAGGGGTAGCCCTCGCGGAAGGTGTCCACCGGGGTCCCGGCCGGACCGATCAAGACCGGGTCGTCCACCTCGTCCCACGTGCCGGTCGCGCTGAGGCCATGGCGTTCGAACGTGTCGTCCTCGAGGTCCTGCAGGCTGGTGATGATCTCCTGCAGGTCCATCACGGCTTCGATGTCGAGGTAGTGGTTGTCGCTCACGTGTCCCATTGTGGTCCGGTGAGTGTTCCGCCGCTGTGCATGGTCGCGCAGGTTCGCGCCCTGTTCATCGTCGTTGAGGGTCTGTGTGTGTATGGCAGGCGCACGGCGGGGCTTCGGTGCAGAGTCTGATCGTGGAGGATCCGGTTGGCGGCGCATCGGCCGCCGAAAGTGGGCACGGGACGGGGCGCTCTGCCCACTTCCGGTGGTAGCGAGCACCCCAAATGCCGCAAATCTGACGCGATCTCCGCGCGAAGATGGCAGATTCCGGAATCAAGGTTCGTTGTGCGCCCATTTCGCGCGGCGGACCTCAGGCCGCTGTGACCTCGATGGGCTTAAGTGGTCGGTTCAGATCTCCCGGTTGGCGACGCGTGCCTGCACCGAGAGGATCCAGCCCACGAGGTCCTTGTTGATCATCGACTCCACCTTGCCTCCCAGCGGCCAGGGGACCCCGTTGGTCTTGGTCTCGGTGATCACCACGTACTCCACGTCCTGGCCACTCTGGGCCAGCGACGCCCGCCCGGTGCAGGTGGCTGCTGGATGGCCGTGCAGTTCGACGCGGATGTCCCCGAGGGGTTCCTCGGCTTTCCATTCCTGCCACCACACCAGCTCGACCTCTTGGGGCAGGAATTTCTGAGCCAACGAGGGGATGCCGGCCTTGTCTGTGCGGAACGACCACGGCATCTGCGCCTCGACCGCGTCGTCGGCCTCGGAGATGTCGATCTCACCGGAGGTCACGCCGACCTCTTTGGCGAAGGCTTCGAGGAAGGCGTGCTGGCTGAGCAGTTGCTGGACTGCCTGCACGGTCGTGGACTCGATGATTGCGCGGTGTTCCATATCGAGATTGTGCACGTTGTGCGCGGCGGTTGCCGGGGCGATCTTGAGCGGATGCGACGATTGGGAACGTGGAATTGAGTCGCCGGCACCTGCTTGTGGCCGGAGCCGGGCTGGTCACTGCTGCCTGCGCTCCCGACCAGCAGCCGACCGCGGGGGTTGCCCCTGCGCAGGTGAGCCC
>JALOLM010000425.1 GCA_025455985.1 Candidatus Nanopelagicales bacterium
ACGGAGAACGCGAGCCCGAACGCCGGCTTGGCGATGTAGACCGGGTACCCGGCCTGGACCACGGGGGTGAATATCTGCTCGTACGCGCGGGGGTCGACCAGTGCGCCGGGAATGAAGGCGACGCCGGTTCGACGCGCTTGTGTGGGCAGCATGAGGATTCCCGTGTTGGTGCTGCTGATCGAAACGGCTGGCGCTGCCGTAGGAACCGGGGTGGCGAGATAAGGGGCCAACCAGAAGGTCACCGCGGCCAGACCGATGCCCGCTGCGGCCCCCGCCCATCGGAACACCGCCCGCACCCCGCCGGGCTTGGGCCGGGAGCCGAAAGACCACAGGCACAAACCCAGGCCCATCACGGCCACCACAACAAGCAGAATCAGATACGACGGGTGACCCTCCGTGATCGCCGACCGGGACTTCGCGATTGCGGCCACGACGGCCGCCAGCATCGCTAAGCCGGGGATCAGGCGGCTGGGTCTCATCGGTGCCTGGCCAGGTAGGCGATCGGGCCGACAGGCTGTACGAACATCGCCAGCGCCCACAGTCCTTTGCGGCCGTGGACCTGTTCGGGCGGTCGTCGGACGAGATCGACCATCGCGGTCGCGGTGAGCGACACCTCCACGCTGATCAGTGTGAGCAACAGGGCCTGCTGAACCCCCGAGAGCTCAGACCACTTCTTCTTGTTCTTCTTGGCCACGGTCCTCCCCTGTCCCGGTCCTACTTGGAGTCGCGCTTGGCCTGCCGGCGTGCTCCCTGTGCGCGCGTGTCAGCACGACGGCGTTCGGTGCGGGTTGTGCGCGTGCTGTCCGAACGTCCCTTGGGCGAGGTCTTCTTGGGCTTGCCGGCATCGGGTTTCTGCCCGGACTTCGCCGCTGCCGCCGCGGCCAGTCGCTCTGCCTTCAACTCATCGGCACTGTGCTTTGCGAGCACTGAGAGCCGCCTGCTCACCCGGGCCAGCGCGTCCTCGAACACCTCGGCCTTGTCACGGGCCCGCTGGTTCTTGCCGAACGCCTTGCCCCGGCCACCCGACTGGGAGACCTGCTGGGAGGCGCCGCGACGGTACTGGCCGGTGTACTTGTTCCGGGCCCGCCGGATGCGGTCGTGCAGTTCGGCCACGGCGTCCTCGTCGAGTTCGGCGAGTGCGTCAGGGGTCGTCTCGAGCACCAGCAAGCGTTCGTTGTCCGTCAGGATGGCCAATTGCGACTTGTTCATGGGGACCAGTCTGGCGCCCGCCTTGGATAGCCGCAACGGGCGACAGCAAGCCGACGCCAGCGTGAACAACCGGTGAACAGATCTCCCTGGATTTACCTCAAAGTGACCAGAAGGCAACTATGTAGTTACCTGATTTGAAACTGGAGGGTGGACTCAGGTGGACTGGACACTCATCACGATCATCGTGCTCGTCGCGGTGGCATTACTCTTCGACTTCACCAACGGATTCCACGACGCGGCCAACTCGGTCGGCACCGTGGTAGCCACACGCGCGCTGCCCGCCAAATGGGCGCCGGCGTTCTCGGCATTCTTCAACTTCATGGCCTTGTTCGTGGTCGGTACCGCCGTCGCGAGCACGGTGGGCAAGACCGTCAAAGAGGAGTTCGCCAGTGAAGCGGTGATCTTCGCGGCGTTGTTCGCAGCGATCGCGTGGAACTACATCACCTGGTACATCGGGATGCCCTCGTCATCCAGCCACGCCATCATCGGCGGTCTGGTCGGGGCGGGTCTTGCCGCTGGCGGGCTTTCGGCGATCTCCTGGTCGAGCGTGCAGAAAGCAGCGATCGGGATCGTCGCCAGCCCACTGGTCGCTTTCACCATTGCCTTCATCCTCATGTACGTCGTCTTCCTGGTTCAGAAGATCTTCAAGCTCCACGACGACCACGGCTCCTTCAAGGGACTGCAGTTGGTCTCGGCTGCGGCGCTGTCCTTCGGGCACGGCGCCAACGACGCCCAGAAGACGATGGGTGTCATCGGTGCGCTGCTGCTGGGTGCCGGCTACACCACCTCGGAGGGCAAGAACATCGCCCTGCCGCTGTGGGTCGAACTTGCTGCGTACAGTGCCATCGCGCTCGGTACCTTGTGGGGCGGCTGGAAGATCATCGAGACCATGGGTATGAAGATCACGACCCTGCACGCGAACTCCGGCGCCGCCGCCAACATCGGCGCGAGTACCGCGATCTTCGGGGCCACCGCGCTCGGCGCCCCGATCTCGACCACCCAGGCCGCTGCCAGCTCGGTGGTCGGCGCCGGTGTCTCGTCCGGCAAGGGCGCGAACTGGAAGGTCGTCGGCGAGATGGTCACGGCATGGATCTTCACGATCCCCTTCGCGGCGGCTCTGGCCTTCGGGATGTTCTGGCTGACCCAGTTGCCAACCGTGCTGGCATGGGTCGCCGTGGGCGTGGTCGTCGTCGCGTTCGGAAGTTGGGTCATCTGGGCGATGCGCAACACCATCCACGCCGCGGATGTCGAGGCGGAGATCCCGAGCGAGGAAGAGCTCGCCGAGTTCGACCAGGACCCGACTCCTCACCTCAAGGGCAGCCCGCCTGTCGTGTGATCTGCTC
>JALOLM010000426.1 GCA_025455985.1 Candidatus Nanopelagicales bacterium
GGACCCCACCAGGCCGTCCGCGATCCCTTTCGAGATGCTCGAGCCGTCAGAGTCGGCGACCCCGATCGAGACGTTCAGCGAGAAGCCCGCGCCGAACGCTGCCCCGACCACAAGCGCGACCGCCACCGGCGCGATCACCGCCTGGATAATGATGGACCGGTCCCGCAGCGAGCGCTTCAACCCCAGCGCCGCGATGAGCCACAAGTCCCGCCACATCAGTCACGCAGAGCCTTCCCGGTGAGATGCAGGAACACCGCCTCAAGGTCGGGCTCGGTGACATCCACCCCCACCACGTCGACCCGGCGCTGCTCCGCGGCCTGCACCGCCGCCGCGATCAACGACGGCCCTTCTGCGGTGACCACGGCCAGCCCGTCGGGTGAGTCGAGCACACCGGTCACGCCTGTGATCGCCTCAAGATCCGCGCGCCAGGCGGTGAGCGCCTCGGGGCCGGCGTTGACGCGGAAACTGACCGTCGTCTTCTCCCCGAGTGCGCGTACCAGCTCGTCGCGGGTTCCCTCGGCGACGAGGACTCCGGCATCGATGATGCCCACCCGATCGCACAACCGCTCGGCCTCTTCCATGTAGTGCGTCGTGTAGAGCACCGCCATCCCCTCCCGTGCGGACAGGTCCGGGTAGAGCGCGATGTCCTGCGGCACCAGACCGATGTGGGACTTCCGACTTGTCGTCAGCGGCTGGCCCAGAACGGCCACCGAACCGGCGTCGGGCTGGAGCAGCCCGGCGATCATCGAGATCGTTGTTGTCTTACCCGCGCCGTTGGGTCCCAGCAGCCCGTACGTCTCCCCGGCGTCGATCCGGAAGTTGACCCGGTCGACTGCGGTCTGGTCACCGAACCTGCGGACCAGATCCTTCACCTCGAGGACGGGTGCGTCCATGGCTTCAGACTACGCCTGCGGGAGTCGCCCCAACCAGCAGGCGCAGGGCCCGGGGGTCGCCGGTCCAGGCCTGCTCGATGACCTCCCGGGGAACCCGCCGTGCGGCGAAACGCAGCGCCAGTGCGACCACCACAGCGTCATCGAGTGGGCCGATAACCGGGATGAATTCCGGGATCAGGTCGATGGGGCTGATCACCCACAGGACGGCGAACACGACCGCCACCTTGGCCGAGGTCGGGACGTCCGGGTGACGCCGTAACCGCCACAACAACTGCGTGCAATCCGGCAAGAATCCCACCACGTCGCGCAGGAATCCCGGCGGAAGCCGCTTGGCCAGCAGGTAGAGGATGGCCCAGGCCACCACCAGAGCCAGAATTGTGACAACCGCGGCCGTGAACAGACTGCGCATCATGCCCTCCCACACCAGTCTGTGCCCTGCCATTGGCCGGCCCTGACCCGGGCTGGCGCTTGTTGCTCCGTCCTGCCGATCCCTCTGAGGCCAATGTCCGAAATCCGCCAGAAGCGCCGGCCGCGGCAAGGGACAATCATTCCGTGCAACCTCTCGACTTCGACGCCTGCTACCGCGCAGTGGACAGTCGCGATGCACGATTCGACGGGTGGTTCTACACAGCCGTGCGCACGACCGGCATCTACTGCCGGCCCAGCTGCCCGGCGATCACCCCGAAGCGGCGCAACGTCGAGTTCCACCGTTCCGCGGCAGCCGCACAGGCCGCAGGCTTCCGTGCCTGCAAGCGGTGCCGTCCGGATTCCTCCCCGGGGTCCCCGGAGTGGAACACGCGCTCCGACGTCGTCGCTCGTGCGATGCGCCTGATCCGAGACGGCGTCGTGGACCGCGAGGGGGTGGCGGGGCTGGCGAACGCATTGGGCTATACCCCACGGCACGTCTCGCGACTAGTGACCGAGGAACTCGGCGCCGGTCCGCTGGCCATCGCCAGAACACACCGCGCCCGCACTGCCCGCACCCTGCTGGAGAGCACCGACCTGAGCGCCGCAGACATCGCGTTCGCCTCCGGGTTCCACAGTGTGCGGGCGTTCAACGAGACGATCCAGCAGATCTACGCCGTCAACCCCCGCCAACTGCGGGGACATTCCACCGGAACCGAGACGATCACGTTGCGTCTGGCCACCCGGCAGCCTTTCGCCGGCGACGTCCTGCTGCGGTTCCTGGGCGAGCGCGCCATCCCCGGCGTGGAGACGTGGGACGGCGTCACCTTCACCCGGAACCTGCGGCTACCGATGGCCGCGGGCCACGCGAGTGTTACGGCGCAGCCCGACAGCGTCCGCGTGACGCTGACGCTGGAGGACCTGCGCGATCTCACCAGCGCCGTCGCGCGGTTGCGCCGGATGCTGGATCTCGACGCCGACCCTGTGGCCATCGCGCACACCCTGAGCCCGACGCTGCCGATTGAGCGCATCCCTGGTCTGCGTAGTCCTGCGGCGTTCGATCCGGAGGAGACCGCGATCAGGGCGGTCCTGGGCCAGCAGATCAGCGTGGCGGCCGCGCGGACTGCGGCGGGCAGGCTGGCTGCCGGTGGACCGCTCTTCCCGACGTCCGGCGAGCTGGCCGCCCTGGATCCGCAGACGCTGCCGATGCCCCGGCGCCGTGCGCGCACACTGGTCGAACTGGCCACGCGGCTGGCCGACGGCCGGGTCCATCTGGATCCCGGCGCCGACTGGGACCAAGCCGAACGGGATCTGCTCGACATCCCCGGCATCGGCCCGTGGACGGCCAAGTACATCCGGATGCGCGCGCTGGGCGATCCGGACGTGAGCCTGCCCGGCGACCTGGGCATCATCAGAGCCGCTGCCCATTGGGGCCTCGACGGCGACGACGCCCGCTGCAAACCCTGGCGCTCGTACGCGACCCACTACCTGTGGAACCTGGAAAGGGACTGACCATGCCGTACACCGAATACGACAGCCCCGTGGGACGGCTCACACTGGTGGCCTCGGACGTGGGGTTGCAGGCCGTGTGGTGGCCGGACGACTCACGCGCCCAGCCTGCCGGAACCCGGCAGGA
>JALOLM010000083.1 GCA_025455985.1 Candidatus Nanopelagicales bacterium
AGGATGTCGCAGAACAGGCGGGCCACCGGCATGTCCTCGCCGCGCCACGGCAGGATCTGGAAGCTGGAGGGGTCGGGCTTGGCCAGCATGTCCGATTCCGTCACCCGTGAGAAACCCTCGATGGCCGAGCCGTCGAACCCGATGCCCTCCGCAAAGGCGCCCTCGAGCTCAGCGGGGGCGATCGACACCGATTTCAGAATCCCCAGCACGTCGGTGAACCACAACCGCACGAACCGGATGTCGCGTTCCTCGATCGTGCGCAGGACGTACTCAGTCTGCTTATCCATGGCCCCATCCTGCCGCATCGTGGTTGCACTCCCCACCGGCCGTCTGGCGCACGCCAGAGAGGTCCAGCGGCCCGTGGCTGAACCGGCTCTTGACTGCGCAGGGAGTTGTGGGTGGCGCACCGGCGGGCGTTCGTCGCAGCCGTGAGAGAACGTGCAAGCGGTGAGAGAACCAACACGTGCGACCGCTAACTTCCTGAACGGTGTCTCACGTCCTGAACAACGTCTAACCCTCCTGACGGCCGGCTGCTCAGCGGCTAGACCCCGATCCCAGCGTCGATCCCGGGATCACGTTTGCGCAGCCGCGGCGCGAGCCGCTTGGCCTTGCGCTCGTCGCGCAGAATCCCGGCGAGCCGGTTGACGGTGGGAGCGGACGCCGGGTCGACTGCGAGATTGCGCAATTCCGTGGGGTCTTTGGTGAGGTTGTACACCTCGATCTGGTCGGCCACCGCCTGGGTCTTCACGGTGGTGGTGGCCACCTTCTCCCCCGGCTGATCGTCGCGGCCGCTGATGAACGTCTGGACGTCCTGCACGTTCGGCTGGGACCAGAAGGCGGGATTGTCGAAGTACCTGGAGTACTTCCACTGCTCCAGTGCACCGTCGGGCCCGGTTGCGAGCTGAGCCACAACCGTCTCCAGATGACACGGCTGGATGACCGGTCGGTACATCGTGCCGCGCACTGTGTAGGAATTGGCGCCCCGGGTGGGTTCATCGTCGGTCATGAAGTACGCCGGGGCCCGATAACTACCGGGTTTGCGCTCACCGAGCAGCAGCGGCGAGAGGTCACGGCCTGGGAACGTCCGCACCTCGGTGTGGGTGCGCTTCAACCGCTTGCGCAGGGCGGCGATGTCGGCGCCTGCCAGTCCCAGCATCGTCGGCAGTAGGTCGGCATGGGAGGTCAGCGCATCGGTCGCGCGCGCCTTCGGGAACAGCGCCGGATTGTGGATGATGAAGGGGACCTTGAGCACCTCCTCGTACGCCTGGTGCCATTTCTGGAACAACCCCCCGTGGGCGCCGAGGAGTTCGCCGTGGTCGGACAGGAACACCACGATCGTGTCGCGTTCGAACCCGCGACCCGCCGCCCGGACCGCTTTGAGCACCTTGCCGATCTGGGCGTCCACATTGGCCTGGATCTGGTAGTAGTACCGGTGATAGGCCTGGTTGTTCTCAGTCGGCTGGAACGCGTCCTCGTACACCTGGCGGTAACTGGCCTGAGCCGACGGCTTGCCAGCCAGGTCCTCGTTCGCAGAAGCCGTGTAGCGGTCGTCGAACAGCCGCTTAGGAACGTTCGACCCCTCCAGCTGCTGGGCCAGGTAGTAGTTGCGCGAGGCCAGGGTCAGGTTCCCCCAGATCGTGATGTCGTGCGGGTTGACGAACGACGTCACCAGCAGCCAGGGCTTGTCCGATGAGCGCAGCCGTTTGATCTGGGCCACGCCCTGCTGGGCAAAAGCCTTGTCCCGGCCTGCTGCCCGCGGACCCGAGGTCCCCATGTTCAACGGGCTCTGGCCGTGCGGTTCGGGACCGATCCAGCCGGTGAAACCGAAGGCATCCAGGCGGTCGGCTTCCAGGTAGATCTGCTCGAGGTCCGGGTCCGGTGTCCCATCGCCGGTGTAGCTCGGCAACGGGTCCTGCGTGCCCGGCTGCAAGAGATCCGCGTGCGAGACGTGCCACTTGCCCTTGTAGAACGTCTCGTAACCGGCCGCACGGAACCAGTGCCCCATCGTGGGGACCGTGGTCGGGTCCAGCCAGTAGAGGTCCTCGTCCAGAGCGGTCTTGGCCGCCCCATCGGTCTGGGTGACTCCATGCAGCGAGGGGTACTGGCCGGTGAAGAACGAGGCCCGGCTCGGTGCGCAGGCGCTGGACATGATGTGGTGATTCTCGAAACTCATCCCACGCCTGCCCAGACTCCTGATGTTGGGCAGTTCGTCACGTCGCCACGCCCGTAGCGCCGCCGACTCATAGACCGGCGCCGAACGCATCTCGTCGACCACGATGACCAGGAAGTTGGGTCGGCGGCGCAATCTTCCACGGGGAGTGAACGGACCCGGTTTCGCCGCCTGCGCGGCGGATGTGACGAGAGCTGGGGCGATGCCCACGGCTGCCGTGGCGGCACCCAGCCCGACCAGCAGATCGCGGCGCGATGGTCCCGAGGGGTCGGACATGACGTCTCCAAGATCGAAATGTCCGACTCACCTTACCCGCTCGTCCTCAGGCTGCGTCTCGCGTTTGCCACACTGTGGCCATGGCACAGATCCGGATCGCCCTTGCCCAGGTCAATCCCACAGTTGGCGACCTGCTGGGCAACCGGGCGCTCGTGGTGGAGGCGACCGCCAAAGCCGCGTCGCGGGGAGCAAGCCTTGTGGCCTTTCCGGAAATGATGCTCACGGGATATCCGATAGAGGACCTGGCGCTGCGTCCCAGCTTCCAGCGGGCGTGTGAGCATTCGCTGCAGACCCTCGCAGCCGACCTCGACGCCGCCGGACTGGCGGATGTCACGGTAGTGGTCGGGCACCTTGCGCCAGCCCTGGATCTCGTCGGCGACCGGCGCGGCCACAATGCCGCAGCCGTTCTGCACGGCGGCGAGGTGGTCGCGGACTACGCCAAACACCACCTGCCCAACTACGGCGTCTTCGACGAGCAGCGCTACTTCCACTCCGGCGTCAAGCCCTGCCGGATCCGGCTCGGCGGGGTCGAGGTGGCCCTGGCGATCTGTGAGGACATCTGGGTCAGCGCCGGACCCCTGACCGAACTCGCCGGGGCGCCACCGGATGTGCTCCTGGTGATCAACGGCAGCCCGTATGAGCGCAACAAGGACGACGTGCGCCTACGTCTGTGTGCCACCAGGGCCCAAGAACTGGGATGCAGCGTGGCGTACGTCAACATGTGGGGAGGCCAGGACGAACTGGTCTTCGACGGCGACTCGATGATCGTGTCTCCCGACGGCGAGGTCCTGGCGCGGTCGCCCCAATTCGTCGACGACCTGCTGATCGCCGACCTGCACACCGACGAGTCGAGTGGGCCTGTCGATGTCGTACTGCCCGCCGCCAGTCCCGGCGCGTCCATCTCACCGGTGATCGCAGACCCGCTCAGCGATGCTCGCGAGGTCTACATGGCGCTGGTCACCGGACTGCGGGACTACGTGCGCAAGAACGGCTTCGGTTCGGTGGTCCTGGGCATGTCCGGCGGCATCGACTCCGCCCTGGTCGCGGCCATCGCCTGTGACGCGATCGGCAGCGCGAACGTGCACGGCGTGCGCATGCCCAGCGAGTACTCTTCGCAGCACTCGATGAACGATGCCGCCGATTCGGCCAAACTCACGGGCATGAATCTGCGGACCATCCCGATCCACGAGATGGTCGAGGCGTTCAACGACAACCTGGGGCTCACCGGGTTGGCAGCGGAGAACCTGCAGGCCAGGGTCCGCGGGACGATCCTCATGGGTATCAGCAACTCCGAGGGACACCTCACCCTGGCCACCGGAAACAAGAGCGAACTTGCTGTCGGCTACTCCACGATCTACGGCGACGCAGTCGGCGGTTTCGCTCCGATCAAAGATGTCCCCAAGACACTGGTCTGGGACATGGCCGTGTGGCGAAACGCCGCCGCCCAGCGATCCGGGCAGCCCGGACCGATCCCGGTCAACAGCATCGAGAAGCCTCCTTCGGCGGAGCTGCGCCCGGACCAGCTCGACTCCGACTCGCTGCCGGACTACCTCCTGCTCGACCGGGTCCTGGAGGACTACGTGGGCGCCGACATGGGATCGGCCGAGTTGGCCAGCCGCGGGCACGACCAGGAACTTGTGGCACGCATCGTGCGTCTCACCGACGCCGCGGAGTGGAAGCGCCGGCAGTACCCGCCGGGCACCAAGATCACTTTCCGGGCGTTCGGCCGGGATAGGCGGCTTCCGATCACAAATCGCTGGCGCGAGTCGGATTGATCATTCCGGTCAGGAGCATGTCGACCATCTGCTCCATGTCGGTGTGCTCAGACCGGATGTTCGCGTGCATGCCGGACATGATGGCCATCCAGCTCAAAGCCCGCATCGCCGCGTGCAGGTCCAGGTCCTCCCGGAAGAATCCCTCCTCACGGCCGCGCTGGAGAACGGCCTCCAGCGCCCGCTGGCGGGGAGCCACGACCTTCTTCCCGTAGATCTCCTTGATCGCCGGGGTCTTCTGCATGCCCATTAGCCACGATGGGGTCATCCCGCCCGAATGCACTCCGGACAGCCAACCGAGCAACGTGATCAGGGCCTCCCGCACAGGCAGGTCGCTGACGTCCGGCATGTCCTCGTTGACCGCGGCTAGTCCCGCCTCTTCCATCGCCGCGCGTGAGGGGTAGCGGCGGTAGATCGCCGCTTTGCCCACACCCGCGCGGGAAGCCAACTCGTCCACTGAGAAACCGCCGGGACCACGTTCCGCCATCAAGACCAGCAGATTCTTCGTGACCGACGCATCAACCCGCGGGTCCCGGGGTCTGCCCCGTCGCTTCTCAGCCGTCGTCTCAGGTCGCTCGCTCATGTTCTCCCTCACCCTCGAACTCGTCCGGGGGAAGATCCGGATCGATCTCCACATGACCCACGTGTCCGCCCCAGGCAGCGTGCTCGGGCTGGGCGGGCAAGCGCATTAGAAGCACAACCAGAGCGATCAGGATCAACAGCGCCGAACCAAGCGCAGACAGGTGGAACGCCTGCATGAAGCTGTCCACAGAGGCCGCTTGGATCGCCTGGGCTTGTTGAGGTTCCAGCACGCCCGCGGCCACGGCCCGACCGGTCGCTTCGTACGCCCCGCCGATCGAGTCGGTGACCGGATCCTGCAAGGCGGGCGGCAGTTGCGCGATCCCTGCCTTGTCTGCCATGGAGTTGCTGTAAACCACCGCCACCACCGATGACAGCACTGCGATCCCAATAGCAGCGGCAACCTGACGAACAGTGTTCTGCACCGCCGAACCCGCCCCGGACTTCTCCGGCGGCGTCGCGAGCGTCATCCGGGTCGTGGACGGTGCGATGACGTTGCCCAATCCGAAACCGAGGAAGAACCACGTCACAAGCAGCACCCACGCGGGGCTGGTCGGCTGCAGCAGCGCGATCGAGACGAACACCAGACCCGCCAGGACCAGTCCGAACGCGATGACCTTGCGCGCACCGAACCGCTCCACCATCTTCGCGCTGCGAGGCGCGGCCAACAGCTGACCGACAGCGACCGGCAGCGTGAACAGACCGGCCTCCAGCGGACTGTAGCCGCGCACGAGCTGCATGTAGAAGGCCAGGAACAGCAACGAACCGGTCATCGCTGCGAACGTCAGCGACACCGTGGTCAAGGAGGCTGAGAAGGACCGGATGCGAAACAACGACATGTCCAGGGATGGGTGGTCGCTGCGCGCCTCCAGCCAGATGAAGGCCACAAGGATCGCCACTCCCGCGGCGATGGCGCCGGCGACGCCGATGCTGTACCAATCCTGGCTGTCGCCTCCGTGCTGGATGCCGTACACCAGCAGCATCAGCCCGGAGATGCTCATGAGCAGGCCGATCGGATCCAGCCGCCCGGGGTTCGGGTTCTTCGACTCCGGGACCAGCGCGAGGATGCCGACGATGCCGGCGATCACGATCGGCACGTTGATGAGGAACACCGAGCCCCACCAGTAGTGCTCCAGGAGGAACCCCCCGAGCACTGGGCCGATCGCCACGGCGCCACCCACCGCAGCGGCCCAGATCCCGATGGCCTTCCCGCGTTCGTGCGGAGGGAACACAACGGTGATGATCGCAAGGGTCACGGGCAGCACCGAGGCCCCGCCGATCCCCATCAGACCCCGCGCGATGATCAACTGCATGGGGTCCTGGGCGAATGCGCTCAGCGCCGACGCGAGTCCGAATAGGGCCAGGCCGATGACCAGGATCCGCTTGCGGCCATACCGGTCACCGAGGACACCCCAGGTGAACAACAGTGCCGCGAACACGAGTGTGTAGGAATTGATCGCCCACACGATCTCGTTCTGCGTGGCCTCCAGGTCCTCCTGGATCGTCTTGATCGCCACATTGAGCACAGTGTTGTCCAGCACGACGACCAGCAGGCTGACCACCAGTACGGTCAGGATCTGCCAGCGACGGGGGTGTCCGGTGGATTTGTTCATCGGGATCGATTCTCGAGCAGCGACTTGCGAAACGGAACAGTTCCGTATCATATGTCGGGGGTGTGACACGTCACAACCGACGCCTGCCGCGGCGTCGGCTCTGGCCTGATCCGGCCGACCTGTGTCACCATGGTGGCGTCCGGGGACTCACAGTGAGCCTCGAGGCTGGAGGATTTCCAATGTCCGACTCCCTGTACGGCCCCGCCACCGGTCGTCGTGTGACCACGAAGGATCTCGCCGCCGCGAAGGAGCGCGGCGAGAAGTGGCCCATGATCACCGCCTACGACGCTCTCACCGCCCGCCTCTTCGACGATGCCGGAATCCCCGTCATGCTCGTCGGGGACTCCGCGGCGATGGTGGTCTACGGGTACGACTCGACGATTCCGGTGACCGTCGACGAACTGCTCCCGCTCGTCGCTGCCGTGGTTCGCGGCTCGCGACGGGCCATGGTGGTGGCGGATCTGCCCTTCGGCTCCTACCAGGAGTCCCCGCAGCAGGCGCTGGCCACGGCCACCCGCTTCATGAAGGAAACCGGCGCCCACGCGGTGAAACTCGAGGGCGGCGAGCGGGTTCTGCCCCACGTCGAGTTCCTCACCAGCGCCGGCATCCCGGTCATGGCCCACCTGGGTCTGACGCCACAGTCGGTCCACCAACTCGGCGGCTACAAGGTGCAGGGCCGCGGGGAGGCAGGACAGAAACTGATCCTCGATGCCAAACACATGGAGCAGGCCGGCGCTTTCGCCACGGTGCTCGAGGTGGTCCCGGCCGATCTGGCCGACGCAGTGACCCGGGCGGTGTCGATCCCGACGATCGGGATCGGAGCGGGCTCACACACCGACGCCCAGGTCCTCGTGTGGCAGGACATGGCAGGGCTCACGCCGGGCAAGCCGCCGAAGTTCGTCAAGCAATACGCCGATCTTCGTTCCGTGCTGACCGACGCCGTACAGACTTGGGCCGGCGAAGTCGTCAGCGGCACCTACCCCGGGCCCGAACACCAGTACTCCTGAGGGTGCGGGTTTCGGTGCTCCCAGGCGGTTGGGTAGACGTTGTGTCGTTAGTTGGCAAAACAACGTGTGGATTCGCTCACCAAGACCGCAACCTCTAACGCGGGCACCAAACCGCGCCGGACTCGCGACCCTGTCACGACTTCATCAGGTCGCGTTTCAACCGCATGGCTGCGAGGCCGATGTTGGTCCCTGATCCGTAAGCAGTCGCCCCGAGAGAACCGTGGCCGCCAGGATCCCGAAGGCTGCCACGAGTGCCCGCGACCAGGAGGTCTCACCCAAGACGGCGGCGCCGACGGTGCTGACCACTGCCACGACGCCCACCCCCGCTACGAACCAGCCCAGGTTCACCAGGATCCGCTCCACGCGCAAGGCGTGTTCGATCCTGCCCTCCACATCGTCGGGACCGAACCACGCCATCAGGGCAGATCCGTCACTCTCACCCCGGCGTGGACCTTGTAACGGCGGTTGATGGCGATCAGGTTCGCGGTCAGCGCCTCGACCTGTGCGGCGT
>JALOLM010000427.1 GCA_025455985.1 Candidatus Nanopelagicales bacterium
TTCGAACGCGGTGTGTAGGGCCTTGACCGCAGCCGCCGCGGAGTCCTTGCGCGTCACCACGGAGATCCGGATCTCGGAGGTCGAGATCATCTCCACGTTGACGCCGGCCTCGGCCAGAGTGCGGAAGAACGTGGCTGAGACACCCGGGTGCGTGCGCATACCTGCCCCGACCAGCGACACTTTGGCGATGTCTGGGTCGGTGAACAGCGCCCCAAAACCGATCTCGTCGGCACGATCCTGTAGAGCCGTCGTGGCCTTGTCCGCATCGGCGGTGGGCAGCGTGAACGTGATGTCGGTGATGCCGTCGGCGGACACGTTCTGAACGATCATGTCGAGGTTGATGCCGATGTCTGCCAGCGACTCGAAGATCAAGGCGGCCATACCGGGTTTGTCGGGCACGTTCGTGACGGTGACCTTGGCCTCGGAGAGGTCCTGGCTGACGCCCGAGATGATCGGTTGCTCCATTGCGGTGGACTCCTCTAGTTCATGCACGACGAGGGTGCCGGGTTTGTCGGTGAAACTGGACCGCACGCGCAGCGGCACATCGAAACGGCGGGCGTACTCCACGCAGCGCAGGTGCAGCACTTTGGCGCCGTGGGCGGCCAGTTCGAGCATCTCCTCGTAGGTGATGTACGGGACCTGGCGGGCGTTGGGCACCAGGCGCGGGTCCGCGCTGAACACCCCGTCGACGTCGGTGTAGATCTCGCAGACGTCGGCGTCAAGGGCAGCAGCCAGGGCGACGGCCGTGGTGTCGGAGCCTCCCCGGCCGAGCGTGGTGATGTCCTTGGTGTCCTGAGCCACGCCCTGGAATCCTGCCACGATCGGGATCGCACCTTCGGCCAGTGCGGCCTGGATGCGCCCGGGTGTGACATCGATGATCCGCGCCTGACCGTGGTACCGATCGGTGATCAGGCCCGCCTGAGAACCTGTGTAGGAGCGGGCTTCGGCACCGAGATCGGAGATCGCCATCGCCAGCAACGCCATGGAGATCCGCTCTCCGGCTGTGAGCAACATGTCCAGTTCACGGCCGGGCGGGTCCGGGGAAACCTGCTGTGCCAGGTCCATGAGTTCGTCGGTGCTGTCCCCCATCGCGGAAACGACAACGGTGACCTGGTTGCCAGCCCGCTGGGTCTCGACGATCCGCCGAGCCACCCGCTTGATGCTGTCGGCGTCGGCCACCGAGGACCCGCCGTACTTCTGCACAACCAGTGCCACAGGTGAACTCCCTTTCTGCTCTCGCCAATGGTAGCGGCAGGGCCGGACCGACCGTCCGCCACCGGGCGCCGCTCGAAGTGGGCATCGGCAGAACCCCGTTTCCGGCATTTGCCATCTTTGTGCGGGGCCTGCGGTCGATTCGGGCTGGTATGCGGCATTGGCACCGCAAGAAGTGGGCACACAGGCCCCCGGTCTGCCACTTTCGTGCGACCGCACCACCGGCGATTGTGCCCACCGGGGTGTCCTGAGAGACTGGCCAAATGGACTTCAAAGTTGCTGACCTCTCCCTGGCCGACGCCGGCCGCGACCAGATCCGACTGGCCGAACACGAGATGCCGGGCCTCATGGCCATGCGCGCCCAGTACTCAACCTCGAAGCCGCTCTCGGGGGCCAAGATCACCGGTTCGTTGCACATGACCGTGCAGACCGCCGTGCTGATCGAGACCCTCGTGGCGCTCGGGGCGCAGGTGCGCTGGGCCTCGTGCAACATCTTCTCCACCCAGGACGAAGCCGCCGCCGCGATCGCGGTGGGCCCGGACGGCACCCCGGACAACCCGCAGGGCGTCCCGGTGTTCGCCTGGAAGGGCGAGACGCTCGAGGAGTACTGGTGGTGCACGAAGCAGGCACTGACCTGGCCTGAGGCCGAGGCTCCCAACATGCTTCTCGACGATGGCGGCGACGCGACCCTGCTGATCCACAAGGGCGTCGAGTTCGAGAAGGCCGGCGAGGTCCCCGAGCCCGTGGGTGACGGTGGCGAGTTCGACGAGGTCCTCAAGGTGCTCGCCGCGACCCTGGCCGAGGACCCGCAGATGTGGACCCAGATGGCCAACAACATCAAGGGCGTCACCGAGGAGACCACCACCGGCGTGCACCGCCTTTACGAGATGATGCGCGAGGGCAGCTTGCTGTTCCCGGCGATCAACGTCAATGACTCGGTCACCAAGAGCAAGTTCGACAACAAGTACGGCTGCCGGCACTCGCTGGTCGACGGCATCAACCGCGCCACCGACGTACTCATCGGCGGCAAGGTCGCGGTTGTGTGCGGTTATGGCGACGTCGGCAAGGGCTGCGCGGAGTCGTTGCGGGGCCAGGGCGCCCGGGTGATCGTCACCGAGATCGACCCGATCTGCGCACTGCAGGCTGCGATGGACGGCTACCAGGTGGCCGAGCTGGACGACGTCCTGGACATCGCAGACCTCGTGATCACCGCGACCGGCTGCGTGAACGTCGTGACCGCCGCCCAGATGCAGAAGATGAAGGACAAGGCGATCCTGGGCAACATCGGTCACTTCGACAACGAGATCGACATGCTCGGTCTGGCCGC
>JALOLM010000428.1 GCA_025455985.1 Candidatus Nanopelagicales bacterium
GCAAGCTGCGCCATGCCCTGCCAGGCGACCCGGGCGGGAGGCGAGCTGGACTTCCACACCGCCTCGAGAACTTCGTGGGCCTGGAAGGCCAAGCCCTGCTCCACCAAACCCGACGCCTGCGCGACCGCGTTCTCCGGCCGGACGTCGAGGTCGTCGGGCAGCGGCGTGACGCCGGACTCGGCCACCGGCAGGGGCCGGCCGAGGGCGTCGCGGGGTCGGGCGTTGCGCGGGCGGCCGGCGTCGTCGCGATCACGCATCCGACTGGCTCTTGACCGTCAAGTAGACCCGCCTGACATCGACGGCCTCCTGCAGCGACGCGCCGACGTCATCACTGAAAGAGGCGCGGTACACGTCGTCGGTGGCCGCGTAGACGGTGGTGTAGAAAGCAGCGAAAGCTCCCAGGAACGTGGCGACCCTGATCAACGGTCGCGAGATGACATGGCCATCGGCCACGGTCCAGAACACGTCAGTGGGCGCCAGATCACCGATCCAAGTCGCCTGGACCGCGGCATTGATCGCTATGACCCCGAACACGATGAAGAACACCCACACCAACAGACCGATCAGCGCCGCCTGGATCGCCTGGGTGGCGATGGCTGCGACCGCCAGATTGCGCTTCTGGGTGCGACCCAGGCGAGGGTCGACTACCTCGGAGAGCGCCTTGGCCTGCTCCTCCAGTGGACTGCCGATGCATGAGGAACGCACCTTCTGCATGTCGCTGGCTGGATCGAGTTGATCGATCAGGGTCGTGGTGCGCTCCAAGGTCACCAGTAGCCCCAGGAGCAGCAGCAGCCCGGAACTTGCCCACAGCAATAGGAAGTCCATAGTCGCTGAGACCTGCCACACCTCGGTGTTGATGAACAGCACGATCAGCACGATCAACAGCAACGGCAGCGCCTTGGTCGCGACCAGGTACAAATCCCGCGCACTGCGGATCGTCTGCCGGATGCCCCAGCCGATCATAGAGATGAGCGCGAACCGCGTGATCAGGTAGATGACCCCGAGCAGGAACAACTGCCCCAGCACCGCGTCACTCACCCGCATCAGGTCCACCGGCTCGTCCTGCCCGACAGCTTCGATCAAGTCGGCGAGCAGACCGACCAGCACGAACCCCGCCAAAACTGGCCACCCGACCCGGTCCAGCGGAGCGAACCAGTATCCGCGACGGTACTTCGACCAGACCCCCACCGCCAACAGCGCCAGTCCCGCCAGCACGACGGTCACCACTGCCACCGACCGACTGCTCCCGAGCACCACTGAGGCCAGCGCGGACGCGACCTGTACGGCGAGCACGACGATCAACGCTGGCAGCGCTCGCGTCCAGATGTGCTCGGCGGAGGTGTAGTCCTCCACGAACCGGGGCAGGCCGTTGCGTGCGAACCAGGCCTCAGTGCGTCTCACGGGATCCACGGGTGAACCGTAGCGAGTCACACCGGGTCCAGGCCGATCGTCGCGCCCACTTCGGGCAATGGTCCGGCATGGACATAGGTCACCGGGGACCCCGACACCAAGCCGCTGACCAGATAGTGACCGGCGCTGAAGGCGTGCCCTGTCACGCGCAGTTGCCAACGTCCGCTGGGGCTGTTGCGCAGCCCGTCGGGCGGGTAGGCAACCCCATCCAGCACGGACAACCCAACCAGCCGCGCCACATAACCGTCGATGGGACGCTCCCACAACTCGGCCGGTGTCGCCACCTGCACCAGTTGCCCTTCACGCAATACGGCGACCCGATCGGCGAGGGTGAATGCCTCGTGCCGGTCATGCGTGACGGCCAGGACAGTGACCCCTGCCTCGCGCAGCAGCAGTTGCACGTCAAGCACGAGTTCGGCCTTGAGCACTGCGTCGAGCGCTCCGAACGGCTCGTCGAGCAGCAGCACCTGCGGATTGGGCGCCAACGCTCTGGCCAGAGCGACACGCTGCGCCTGCCCGCCGCTGAGGGTGTCCACCCGTCTGGGACCGAAGCCGCCCAGCCCCACGAGTTCGAGCATGTGCTCGACCCGCTGGGGCGCAGGCGGACGCACGCCGAAGCCCACATTGGCTGCGACGTCGAGGTGCGGGAACAGAAGGCTGTCCTGGAACATCATTCCGACGCCGCGCTTGTCCGCCGACAGGCCGTCAACAGGGGTCTGGCCGACCGTGACATGCCCCTCGTGGGCAACCAATCCCGCGATGGCCCGAAGCAGCGTGGACTTGCCACCACCACTGGGACCCAGCACGCAGACGATCTCCCCTGCACCGACATCGAGATCGATGCCTCGCACTACAGGCACCCCGTCGTAGGCCACCTGAAGGCTTTCGATCACGAGCATCAGAAGACCACCGCCTTGCCCAGCCGGATGCGGTCCACGAGTACCACGACCGCCACGGTGATCAGCATCAACAGAGCACTGGCCGCATAAGCCGCCGCCACGGTCAGTTCCCCGGGCCTGGCCAGCAGCCGCGAGATGGCCACCGGCAAGGTGGGTTCTGCCGGACTGGCCAGGAACACGGTCGCGCCGAACTCCCCGATCGTCACCGCGAAGGCGAAACCGACGGCGAC
>JALOLM010000429.1 GCA_025455985.1 Candidatus Nanopelagicales bacterium
TCGTGGAGCAGAGGTATCAGGCCGTGTTGGCGGTCATTCGTGATGGTGTTCCGGTTGTTGAGGTTGCGCGTCGGTTCGACGTGTCGCGGCAGGCGGTGCTGAATCGCCCCGGGATTGGTGGAGGGTCTGGTGTGTCCCGGCTTCTCCGGCGTCTGGATTCCTGGATTCTGGTGCCTGACACCAGGAGGTCCAGATGGGAAGAAGGGGTTACCCGGCCGAGTTCCGACGCAAGGTGCTCGACCTGTTGGAGGAGGGACGTAGCGTCGCAAGCGTGGCGCACGACCTCGATGTCAGCGACCAGACGATCTACAGCTGGCGTCGTCAGGACCGCATCGACCGCGGCCTGGAAGCGGGCCTGACCACCGCCGAGAAGGCAGAGCTCTCGACGGCCAGGAAGCGGATCTCGGAGTTGGAGACCGAGCTCGCGATCGCCAAGCGGGCCGTCGACGTGCTCAAGGAGCAGACCACCCCAAAAGGAGGTACGCGGCGGTCGAACTGATCGCCGCGGAAGGTCGCCCTGTCCAGGTCGCCTGCCGCGTCCTAGGGGTCTCGGAGTCAGGGTTCTACGAACAACGCCGCAAGCCGCCATCGGAGCGCACCGTGAGACACGCACTGCTGACCGACCTGATCACCCAGGTCCATAGCGAGTCCCATGGCACCTACGGCATCCGGCGGGTCCATGCCGAGCTCACCCTCGGCCGCGGCGTCCAGGTCGGACACAACCAGATCGAGCTGCTGATGCGGCGAGCCGGCATCCAAGGCGTTACCGGTCGGCGCAAGTGGAAGCGGATCCGCCCCGACACCCTGGCCACCGACCTGGTTGAGCGGTCCTTCGCCCGCAGCGCCCCGAACCAGCTGTGGGTCACCGACATCACCGAGCACCCGACCCGCGAGGGGAAGGTCTACTGCTGCGTGGTCTTGGACACCTACTCCCGCCGGGTCGTGGGCTGGTCGATCGACTCCTCGCCGACCGCGGCGCTGGTGACCAACGCTCTGGGCATGGCCATCGACACCCGGCTCGCCAAGAGCGTCGAACCCGGCACGATCATCCACTCCGATCAGGGAGTCCAGTTCGGTTCTTGGGCCTTCACGAAGAGGGCCAAGGACTCCGGCCTGCTGGCCTCGATGGGCACCATCGGCGACTGCTACGACAACTCCATGATCGAGGCGTTCTGGTCCCGCATGCAGGTCGAACTTCTCGACCGCCAGAAGTGGAACACCCGCCTCGAACTGGCCAACGCGATGTTCCACTACCTCGAGATCTGGCACAACAGGAAGCGCCGCCACAGCCAGCTCGGCTGGCTCACCCCCGTAGAGTTCGAACGCAACCGCATCATCACCGTCGCATGAGAATCCAAGGAATCGCGACCACGCGGAAGCCGGGACACACCACGCCCTCCACTAAACCCGGGGCGATTCAGTCGGCGGTCAGTTCCTGACGCAGGGCGATGACCCGGGCAACGACCTGCTGGCTGGTCGCGTTGGGGTTCGACTTCGGGGGAGTGGACTGTTTGGCCAGCGCGTCCCACCCGCCGGCTCGCCAGCGGGCCACCAGTTAGCCGACCCAGACCGTGGAGATCCCGTACTGGCGGGCGACCGCCCCGTGGGATTGACCAGCGAGCACGGCCTCAACGATCACCCGGTTCTTCGACATGACGTCGAAGCGTTAACGATGACGCGAGACAGGGGTTAACTGGGCCGTGAAACAGGACACCCGAGGCGGCTCCAGTGTGAAGTCCTGGGACATCGTTCACAGATGTCCCGGGACTTCGTTCATGTCGGTGGGGTGTCTTGGTGCTTGCGTCCGCCGTGTTGGGGGCTGCCTCGGTGTGGGCCGGGTGGTCGTCCGCGGCGCGCCGGATGCCACCTGCACCCCCCGCCCCCTACGGCCGGCTCGACCCCATCAGGGTCCAGTTGACCACGGGCACGTTCACGAGCCTGCGCTCCTCGAGGTCCTCGACGTGCAGCCCGGCATCGGCTAGGGCCCGGCGGGTGTCCTGGTCGCAGCGGCACCCGCCGGCCAGCCGCGACCACAGCCCACCGGTCGAGACAGCGCGCTGCATCCGGCCGGTCCAGCTGCCCGGCGCGGCGCGGACGTGCTCGAGAACACATACGGTGCCGCCCGGGTGCAGCACGCGGCGCGCCTCGGCGAGCACGTCGGTCACCGAGTCCACGGAGCACAGCACGTAGGCGAACAGGACGCTGTCCACGCTGTCGTCCGGCAGGGGCAGCGCCTCGCCGACCGCATCGATCAGTTCCACCTCGATCCCCCGCGACCGGGCCGCCTCGACGCGGCCGTGAGCCGCCGCGCGCATCGACGGGCTGGGCTCGACGGCGACGACGGAGGTCACGGCCGGTGGGAGGTGGTCCAGGTCGTGGCCGGGCCCCAGTCCCACGATCAGCAACCTCCCCGTGGCCCCGGCCAGGACGTGCGACCGTGCGGGTCCCAGTTCGGAGTGTTCCCCCAGGCCGGACACCATCGCGTAGACGCGCGTGAAGAGTGGGTGGTCGTGGGCGGCCATGCCCGCCAGTATGCCTGGTCAGCACGCAGTCGGGCCGGCAGACCCCCGTGCCCACCCGGTCCGGGGAGAGGACCCCCCGCCCGTGGCCACCACGCCGTCGGGCCGCCCCAACGCCCGCCCTGGCGCTCCGGAGGGCCGGCCCTTCACCGGCACTGGCTGGTCCCTTAGGACTGTGGCGTGCTAGAACCGCGGAATGAGGCGGAGTGTGGCGGTCTGGTCGGGTGTGGTTGCCCTGGCCCTGGTCGTCACCGCAGCGGGGCCCGCGGTCGCC
>JALOLM010000430.1 GCA_025455985.1 Candidatus Nanopelagicales bacterium
ATGCTGGTGATCTTCGCTGGCGTGCTGGGCTGGATCTGATCGGTCAGAACGGCCAGATGACCGGTACCAAGAAGATGCCGACCACGGCGAAGAGTCCCACCAGCGGGAGGCCGAGCCGCCAGTAATCGCCGAAGCGGTAGCCCGCCGGTCCCATGATGATCATGTTGGCCGGCGTCGCGACCGGGGTCAGGAAGGCCACGGCAGCAGCCACGCACACGCTCATGAGAATCGGCTGTGGCGAAATCTGGAGTTGATCCGCAGCGGCCACGGCGATCGGGATCATGACCAGGGCGGTTGCGGTGTTGCTGATGAGCTGGCCGAACACCACGGTGATCACGAAGAGCGCGGCCACGATCGCGGTGGGTCCGGCATCTCCCACGAGGTTGACAATGCCGGTTGCGACCAACTCACCGGCACCTGAGGTCGTCACCGCCGTCGCCATGGGGATCATGCCCGCTACGAGCAGCACCGTGGTCCAGGAGATGCCGCGGTAGGCCTGCTGGATCGTGATGACCCGGAACAGGACCATGGCCAGCGCTGCGCTCAGGGCGGAGACCACCGGAGGGACCAAACCGGTGGCCAGCAGGAAGACCATCGCCAGCAGAATGACGATCGCAGGTAACGACCCGCGGCCCAGGGGGACGGTCTGCCGCCGGATCATTTCAGGTGCGTTGACGACCAGCAGATCGTGGGCGTCGGTCGCGGCGTCCAGTGCACTCCAGGGCCCTTCGACCAGCAGGGTGTCACCCGCGCGCACCCGCTGCGGCTCGGGGCCCAGATCCTCGCCGCCACGGGTGATGGCCAGGACGATGAGTGAACCCTCGATCACCATGCTGGGTTGCAGCTCAGAGTCCACGTGTACAGACCTCGGGGGCACCAGAACCTCGGCGGCCCCGGAGTCCCGTGACAGCAGGTCGCGCTCCACGTCCGCGGCGGTGCGCACCCGCTCGACATCGAGTCCGTGGTCGACGGCGTAGCGTGCGGCAACGTCAGGATCGCCGACCATGGTCAAGCGGTCGCCGATCTCGATGTGCCCTTGCGATGATGGCCGATCGTTGTCCGCATCCAGGACCGTGATGATACGAACGCCCGCGTATCCGGTCAGGTCCCAGCGGGATCGCAGGTGCCCGATGAGAGTGGAGTCCTCTTGCACCCGCAGGTGGACGACGTTGTCCAGTGAATAGTCGCGGACCAGCGTGCCGGCCAGCCCCGACAGGTCCGGCGGCAACTGCTTGCTCTGTCGCTCTGGCAGGAGTCGGCCGCTGAGCAACAGGACGATCGCGATGGTTCCGGCCACGAGCGGAATTCCGACCAGCGCGAATTCCAGGAATCCGAAGGCCCCGACGCCGGCGTCCTCGGCTGCTTCGGAGATCACCACGTTGACCGGGCTGCCGGTGAGCAGCAGCATGCCGCCGGCGCTGCCAGCGAAAGCCAGAGGCATGAGCAGGCGCGACGGCTTGATGGACTGACGCAAAGCCATAACCACCACCATCGGCACCAGCGTTGCCACCGTGCCGTTCAAGCCGATCACTGCGGTGAGTCCTGCGGCCAGCAGCATGGTCAGCAGCAGCAGGCGGCCGGTGGCCGACCCCGCGCGGTCCACCAGGGACTGTCCCACCCACGTCGTCACCCCGCTGGAGTCAAGGGCTTCGGACACCACGAACAGCGCGGCGATCAGGATCACGGCGGGGTCACCGAACCCGGCCAGAGCCTCCGGCAGGGTCAGCACCCCGAGGGCGTACAGGGCCAAAGCCGACCCGACGGCCACGAGTTCCACGGGAATCCGGTTCCACACGAACAGCACGACGACCACGCCCAGCGTCATCAGCGTCAAGGCTTCGGGCACCCGACCACGGTACTTGCTCACAGCTGTCCACAGCCCGGTCAGAAGTTGTCAGACCCCCCTGTTTGACTGCTGCCTCGCGGGTTGGAGGACAGAGATGGCCAGGGACAGGGAATCGTACGAAGCGGTGTTGGCGGCGGTCGGGGTGTGTGTGGCAGCGCGTATCCCCTTCCTTCTGTGGGGTGATCCGGGCGCGGGCAAGACCGCAGTGGTGGAGTCGGCTGCGGGCAGCGGGTGGCACGTGGAGACGCTGATCTGCTCGCATTACGAGCCGTCGGACTTCGCAGGGTTGCCGATCGTCAATCGCGACCGGGTGACGTTGGCCCCGCCCGGCTGGGCGCAGCGGGTCGCCGAAGAACCGGGTCCTTCGATCGTGTTCTTCGACGAGTGGACCACTGCCTCGCCTGCGGTTCAAGCAGCGGCCCTGCGCCCCCTGACGCACGGGCAAGTCGGCGTCCTGCAATTGCCTGACCGGGTGTCGTTCGGAGCGGCAGCCAATCCGGCTGACGTCGCTGCGTCGGGATGGGAGTTGGCTGCCCCGACAGCCAACAGGTTCGTGCACATGGATTGGGCGATGCCCCTGGAGGTCTACGCGGAGTCGATCGTGACCGGTGACTGGCCGGTGCTGCCCGTCCCGGAACGCCCCGAAGCCCTGGCCGCCATGGTGTCGGCCCGCCGTGGTCTTGTGGCCGGC
>JALOLM010000431.1 GCA_025455985.1 Candidatus Nanopelagicales bacterium
GCAGATGGAGGCCGAGCGCCGGGCGCAGGCCGTGCGGATCGCCGAGATGGTCGCTCTGCTGGCCCCTCGCTGACGCGGCCCGCCGCACCGCAGTGCTGACGGCCCGCTGATACGGCCCACCGAGCCACGGCCCCGAGGGTCGCTGGCGCGGCCGTGCCCGACCCCGGTGCGGCGCTCGATTGCCGGCTCTTCACAATCCGGGGTGTAGTCGGGGTCGGAAGCCGCCGGTCTCGAGTAGGGATCTGGCGATGTAGTTGGTCAGATTCCGGAACCCGAGGGCCGAGCCGCGGAGGTGCTCAAGCCGGCCGTTGATGGCCTCGGTCGGCCCGTTGGAGGTGCCGGGGCGGTCGAAGTAGGCCAGCACGTCATCGGCGCGCTGCTTGAGCGTCCGGCCGAGAGTCCTGAGCTCCTGCAGGGCCGCGGGGACGGCCCGGCTCAGTGATGCGATCAGCTTGGCCATGACTGTCTTGCCCGCGGTCCGGTCGGGTTCGCGGTAGGCGGTGATCAGCTGTTGGTAGACCGCCCAGGTCACCTCGACCTCGACGTGGGCATCATCGGCGAACAGATGCTCGAGGCGGTCGGTCTGCTTGTCGGTGAGAAGGTCGACGCCGGTGTGCAGGGTCCGCCGGGACGCGTAGAGCGGGTCGCCCTTGTATCCCCGATGCCCGTGGATGGCCTGCTGGACCCGCCGCCGGCAGCGGTCCAGCGCGTCACCGGCCAGCCGTACTACGTGGAACGGGTCCATCACCGCGGCGGCCTGGGGCAACTCCTCGGTGGTGGCGGTCTTGAACCCGGTGAACCCATCCATCGCGACCACCTGCACGCCATCGCGCCAGGCCTGGGGGCGGTCGGCCAACCAGGTCTTGAATGCCTGCTTGGAGCGTCCCTCGACCATGTCCAGCAGCCGCGCAGGGCCGGTACCGTCGCGGATCCCGGTCAGGTCGATGATCACCGTGACGTACTTGTCCCCACGGCGGGTGTGCCGCCACACGTGCTCATCGACGCCTACGACCTGCACCCCATCGAACCGGTGCGGGTCATCGATCAACACCCGCTTGCCCTCAGCCAGGACCGCGTCGTTGGCCGTTCCCCACGCAACCCCGAGGCCCTCGGCGACCCGGGCCACGGTGAGGTGGGCGACGACCAGCGCTTCCAGCGCCCATCGCAGCCCACGCCGGGACAGCTTGGCCCGCGGCTCCGCGGCCTTGCTGGTGTCCTGGCGCCACACATGCCCACAGCCGGTGCACCGGTAGCGGCGGATCGTGACCAGCAGCGTGGTGGGTCGCCAGCCCAGCGGCTCGTGCGCCAGCCTGCGGGTCACGGTGTCTCGCGGCGCTCCCTCGCAGCCGCAGCGCCGACACCAGCTGTCGGGCTCAACCACCCGGCACGCCAGAATCGCCCGATCCGGGGCCAGCTGCTGACCGGTCACCTCCAGGCCGAGCTCGTCGAGGCGGCAGAACGTGGTCAGGTCCGGGCAAGCGAAGCCCACATCAGGGGTAGCGTCAGGCATGTCGAGGTCTTCCAGCTGGGCGGTGTGAGAACTCCCATCATCGGAAGACCTCGACCCCTACCCCGACACCGACGCGCCCACCCCCACTACACCCTCATCTGCGATGAGCCACATTCATGTGCAGGCTCGGGTGCGTGTGGCCGTCTGCTGATCCGGGCTGCGCGCTCACTTCGCCGCGTACCGTCCCGGTCAGCGGCGCTGCCTATCGCCGCGAGCTGGGCGCCGTCCGGGGCGGCATGTGGTGGCCTGGCCCCACTCATGCTTCGTCGAACACGACCAAGACCAGGAACACGATCACGCACATCTGCTCGTCGAGGAGTTGCTCTCCGTCAGCCAGTAGGTATCGGGGACGTGAACCCGACTTGTCGTAGTCGACGGTGAGTCCGCCGATTCGTCGCACCCGGTTGCCGGCCCTGTCGTATTCGACGCCCATGGTCCCGATGCGGACGATCCGGTTCCGAGGCGGTCGTAGGCAAGTTCGAGGCTTCCGAACCGCGTTGGTCGGCTGCCGAGCTTGTCGTACTCGATCACATCCGCCCCGACAGAGTGGAGACGGTTCCCTGCCATGTCGTAGTCGAGACTGAGGCTTCCGAGGGTCCTGGGGCGGCTGCCGAGCTTGTCGTAGGAGATCTGGAAGTCGCCGAGGCGACGGAGACGGTTGCCCGCACCGTCATAGGTCAACTCGATCCTCACGCCGTCGAGCCTAGTGGCGCGTACCGTCCCGGTCAGCGGCTCTGCATTCCGCCCCCTGTGGTCGCGCTGGCTCCGAGTGCCCACCACGACGACTCCCCCGACCCACACACAGACCGGGACCACGCAGCGTGACCCTCACCACCCACGTCCGCCGCCGACCGTTTCTGACCTGCCAGAACCGGCTGGGAGCACCCTTGCTCGACCGTGAGGTTGCACCTTCAATGGCGGGACTTTGATCTATTTCGGTGGCGCGGCTACGTGCGCTGTGGACCAGTTCGTGCGGACGTGCGGGTTGCCTCGGCGATCAGCCGCAGTGTGCCTCAGACTCCG
>JALOLM010000084.1 GCA_025455985.1 Candidatus Nanopelagicales bacterium
CTACGCCTACCCCAGTGTTCGAGGTGTGCTCGGCCGCGAGATCCGCGGCAACGTGCCGCAGACCTCAGCAGAACTGGCGGCCATCATCCTCGACGAGGCTGAAGTGGCGGTGGTGCCGGGTGAGGCTTTCGGGACCGACGGCTACCTGAGATTGTCCTACGCGCTCGGCGATGACGACCTGGTTCAGGGCGTGGGTCGTATCGCGGCACTGCTCTCGCAGTAACGGGCTACAGGCTGCAGCCCCAGAACACCGGCTCCGGCACCAGTTCGATCCCGAAGTGGGTGAGGACCCGGGCCCGGATCTCACGGGCGAGGTCCAGCAGTTCAGCGGTGGGTCGCCGCCGAAAAGTGGCACGGAATGAATCTGAATTCAGGAATCTGCCATCTTTGCGCGTCACAGGCGCCCGATTTGTGGCGTATGGTCCGGTAGCGGCCGCTGAAACCTGGCAGCACGGCGGGGTGCCTGCCCACTTTCGGCGGCGGTCAAGGGCACAGTCAGAGGCTGCAGCCCCAGAACACCGGCTCCGGCACCAGTTCGATCCCGAAACGGGTGAGGACCCGGGCCCGGATCTCACGGGCGAGGTCCAGCAGTTCAGCGGTCGTGCCGCCATCGGCATTGGTCAGGGCCAGGGTGTGTTTGGAGGACACGGCGACCTTCGATCCCGGCAACCGGAAGCCCTTCTCCACGCCGGAGTGCTCGATCAGCCAAGCGGCACTGGTCTTGATCCGGCCGTCGGGCTGCGGCCACCCGGGGGCGCCGTCGGGCAGTTGGACCACGAACGGGTTGGTGAAGAAGGAGCCCGCGCTGAAAGTGTCGGGATCCGATGCGTCCAGCACCATCCCCTTACCGCGTCTGAGGTCGAGGACCGCCTCGCGAACCTCGGCCACTGCCACCCGGTCCCCGGAGCTCACGTCCAGCCGGCGCGCGAGTTCGGCGTACCGGATGCTCGCACTGTCCGCACGCGGCAACTCGTAAGCCACGGCCAGCACCACGTGGGCCCCGGGTGTGCGTTTGAAGACGCTGTCGCGGTACGCGAACTGCGCGCGTGCGGCCGGCCAGGTCGTGATCTCACCGCTGGACCGGTCGTAGACCCGAAGCCCGACGATCGTCTCCGCGACCTCCTGCCCGTAGGCACCCACGTTCTGGATCGGGGTGGCCCCCACCGAGCCGGGGATGCCGGACAACGCTTCGACGCCACTGCGGCCCTCGTCGACCATGGCGGCCACGAAGTCGTCCCAGTTGGTTCCGGCAGCGACGATGAACTGGTCGTCGTGGCGGGTCCAGCCGGATGTGCTGACGTGCACCACGGGTTCGGCTGGACCTGCATCGGCGACAACGACGTTGCTGCCCCCGCCCAAGACCCGCGCGTTCGGATGATCGCGCAGAATCTGCACCAGATCGGCCTGGCTGGAAGCCTCCAGAACCTCGGCCGGTCCGCCGAGACGCAGAGTGGTCAGTTCGGCCAGGGGCCGCACCTACGCCACCCGGACGGTCGCCACGGCATCTTTGACGACGTCGGCCCCGTTGCACACCGCACGCAGCACCAGGGTGGCGATATCGTCCTCCACCGCCTCGACCGTCGCGGTCAGTTCGACCTTGGCCCCGCCGTCTTGAGGGACGACCACGGGCGCGGAGAAACGCGCAGAGAACGACACGATCCGGCCCGGGTCGCCGACCACCTCCATCAGCAGCCGGCCAAGTTGCGCCTGCGTGTACATGCCGTGCGCGATGACGTCAGGCAGGCCGACGGCTTTCGCGAAGGTCTCGTTCCAGTGGATGGGGTTGAAGTCCCCCGATGCGCCGGCGTACATCACAAGATTGATGCGCTCGATCTTGACCGTGCGCTGCCCGACTACTTCTCCGACGTTCACGCTGCGGTCCCCCTGCTCGCGATGATGCTGCGGGTACTCACAAGCAGTTCTCCGGAAACGGTCACCACATCAGCTTGGGTGGTCAGGTACTCATTGCGTCCGCGGGCGGTGATGTCCGCGATGAACGACTTCACCACCACCTCGTCGCCAGCGGTCATCGGCCGCTTGTACTCGAACCCCTGCTCCCCGTGGACCACCCGGGCATAGTCGAGACCGAGTTCGGGGTCGAACATGGCGGTCGCCATGGCTTTCATGGTCAAGGAGAACGCGAAGGTCGGCGGTGCCGGCAGATCCGGGTAGCCCAGAGCGCGCGCGGCGTCGAGGCTGTGGAAGACCGGCGACGAGTCGCCGATGGCGGTGGCGAACTCGCGGATCTTCTCGCGCCCGATCAGGTACGGGTCAGTGTCGGGATATCTCTTCCCGATGAATTCGGGGTTCAACGGCATGCGAACAAGCCTAATTGCACACCGGCAGTGACAACCGCCTCACGCAGAAGTCAGCGAGTTTCCTTGTGCTCGGTGTGCTTCTTGCACGTCGGGCAGAACTTCTTCAACTCGATGCGGTCCGGGTCGTTACGCCGGTTCTTGCGTGTGATGTAGTTGCGGTTCTTGCACTCCACACACGCCAGGGTGATCTTGGGGCGCACATCTGATTTCGCCACGGCGAACCTTTCCTAGTGGTGTTGTAGCGGAGGCCGGACTTGAACCGGCGACACAGCGATTATGAGCCGCTTGCTCTGCCAGGCTGAGCTACTCCGCCTCGCGAGGCCTGTGGGCCCCGGCCGAGCCCCTTTACGGAATCGAACCGTAGACCTTCTCCTTACCATGGAGACGCTCTGCCGACTGAGCTAAAGGGGCAACTGCTCAAGCGTACAAGGTGGACCTGGCTACCCGTGATGGCGGTGGGGGCTATTAGCAACGTTACGGACCCTTCACGCACTACCCTGAGCGCGTGGGGCTCAAGGCGACTTGGCCAGTGGATCCGGATGAGGGATCCACATGGTCCGTGCGCAAGCCTCGCTGGATTCAGGTTCTGTTCGGCGTGGGCGTTGTGTCCTACGTGGCATATGCGGCATGGCTGGTCGCGGGGCCGCATGAGTACATTCCCGCCCGCGACCTGTTCCTCTACTGCGGGCTGCTCGTGCTGCCGCCGGTGTCGTTCGTGGGTCGCGCGCTGCGAGCCGGCCGGAGCAGGTGGGCGTGGTGGGCGTTCGCGATCGCAAGCACGACCTGGCTGGTCGCCGATGTCGGCTACGTCCTGACCACGACCGGTGACAGCCTCACCCCGGCCGCCTGGGTGGACTGGCTGTTCCTCATCGCCTACCCCTGGCTGTACGCCGGAGTGCTGCTGCTGGCCGCCGCCGTGATGCGGCAGGCGGTGCCAGCCGTGTGGTTGGACGGACTGGTCATCGCCCTGGCGGGCGCTTCGATCGGCACGCTGCTGGTGCCCGATCTGCTCGGTGAGGCGATGGGATCGCCGCTGCAAATGGTGATCGAGCTCAGCGATCCACTCACCGCGCTGCTCCTTCTGAGTCTGGTCCTGGCCACGATCGCGCTGCTCGGACGTTCAACGGGTCCCCTGTGGTGGTTGTTCCTCGCCGGCGCGGCGCTGATGTGGGCGGCGGATGTCCTCTGGCTGTTCGGAGTCGGCGACCAGACGTACTTCAACGGATCGGTGATCGACCTGGGATGGCCAACGGCCCTGCTGCTGATGGCCGCGGCGGCTTGGACCCGACCGGTCAGCGGACCGGTCAACAGCGACGCCGGCTGGCTGCTTCCCCTGTCGGTGACGATGCTCGCGTTCGGGATCGTCCTGTTCGCCACGCGCCAGACAGTCCCACTGGCGACAGTCGTCCTGGCCGCCGGGGCGGTGCTTGCTGGAGGGGCACGCAGCGTGCTCGCCTTCCGTTCGGCCTCGGCACGGTCCGAGGCACAGCGGCAGGCCACCACCGACGACGTGACCGGCCTGGCCAACCGGCGCGGTCTGGCGCTGGCGCTCGATGGCGTACCCACCGACCAGCAGGCCCTGCTTCTGGTTCACGTGGATCACTTCCGCCAGATCAACGACACACTCGGCCACCACGCGGGCGATGAGGTGCTCAACGAGGTCGGCAACCGCTTCTCCAGCGTGGCCGGCTCCGGTGGCACGGTCGCCCGTCTAGGTGACAACGAGTTCGCCGTGTTGCTGCCGGCCGGTTCCGGGCTGGTCGATGCCACGGCGGCGGCCGAGGGCCTGCACGCATGTGTGGCGACTCCGCTGGTGACCGTCGGCATCGAGTTGGCAGTGGAGATCAGCGTCGGGATCGCCTTCTACCCCAAACACGGCGCGACTCTTTCCGATCTCCTGCGGACCGCCGATCGGGCAGTGGTTCGTGCCCGGCGCGACCGGGCGGGCAGCCTCGTGTACGACCCGCGGTGGAACTCCGACGACGAGGGCAGTCTGCTGATGATCCAGGAGTTGCGTCGCGGCCTGGACCGCGGGGAGTTCGCCTGCCACTACCAGCCGCAGATGGATGTTCTGACCAACGAGGTACTGGCGGTCGAATCGCTGCTGCGCTGGCAGCACCCCGAACGCGGCCTCATGCCCGCCGGCCAGTTCCTGCCGATCCTTGAACAGACCGCGCTGATCCTGCCGGTGGCCGATTTCGTGCTCGAAACCAGCCTCGCGCAACTGCGACTGTGGGACCAAGCGGGACTCTCCCTGCGGATCTCAGTCAACTTGTCTGCCACCAACCTCATGGATCGTGCGCTGCCACTGCGGGTCGCCCAGATGTTGTCCGCACACCACATCCCGGCCGACCGATTGACCCTGGAGATCACCGAAACGGTCCTGACGGCCGACCAGGAACGGGTCCGGACAGTACTGGGCCAACTGCACGAACTCGGTGTTCAACTGTCGATCGACGACTATGGCGCGGGATTCAGCTCCCTGAGCCAGATCGGCCGGCTGTCAGCACGCGAACTGAAACTCGATCGGGCGTTTGTCACCGGTGTGGGCCAGCGCGGCGACCTGCGGTCCATCTTGTCGGCCACAGTGCATCTGGCGCACGGCCTGCGGCTGCGGATGGTCGCCGAGGGGATCGAGACGGCCAGCGATCTCGACCAGGTGCGCCTAGCCGGCTGCGACCTCGCGCAGGGCTACTTCATCAGCGCAGCCCGACCTGCGGTCGACATCACACAATGGCTACTCGACCGGCGCGATGAGGCGCAACGCAAGGCCGGGGACAAACCCCGGATCACGTGATGGTGGCGGGTGCTGGGTTCGAACCAGCGTAGGCGTATGCCGACGGATTTACAGTCCGTTCCCTTTGGCCACTCGGGCAACCCGCCAAGGTGCGTTAGCAGGATACACGGTCGCAGTATTGTGCTCGCATGGCAGACAGCAGTTTCGACATCGTGAGCAAAGTGGACCGGCAGGAGGTCGACAACGCCCTGAACCAGGCCGCCAAGGAACTGTCGCAGCGCTTCGACTTCAAGAACACCGGCGCGGGGATCACCTGGAACGGCGAGTTGTCGGTGGAGATCGTCGCCGGGACCGAGGAACGGGCATCGGCGGCCCTCGATGTGTTCCGCGACAAGCTGGTCAAACGCCAGATCTCCTTGAAGTCTTTCAAAGCCGACGACCCGCGGGTCTCGGGCAAGGAGTACAAGATCGCGGGCAGTTTCCAGGCCGGTCTGAGCACCGAGAACGCCAAGAAGATCGCCAAGCTCATCCGTGACGAAGGCCCGAAGGGCGTGAAGACACAGGTGCAGGGCGATGAGCTTCGGGTGTCTGCGAAGTCGCGCGACGCCCTCCAGGAGGTCATCGCTCTGGTCAAAGAGCAGGACCTCGACTTCGCGGTGCAGTTCGTCAACTACCGCTGAGTGGGGGTCAGGACCCACGCGGCTGCGTGACCAACCTCCCCGGACACAACGGTGAGAGGTTGTGCGATTAGTTGGCGAAGACACGCGTGGAACCGCTAACGAAGGCCACAACCTCTCACGCGTGCGGTTCGCCGTCCTGTGGAACAGCCGTCCATTCGAACACCGGCTCGGGCGCCTCGGCCGACCATTCCAACGCGTCGAACGGACAGATGTCCACGCACAAGCCACACATCATGCAGGTGCGGTAGTCGATCCGGAAACGGTCCAGGTGCAGGGTCGACCGCTTGCGGGCACCTTCTTGGCGCACCTCGAGATGAGCGTCGAGTTCCATACACCAGACCGGACAGGCCCGGATGCACAACATGCAGCTGGTGCAGTTGTCGGCGATCAGGTCCAGCGATGCCCGTGGGGTCACTGCCATGGCGTCCCCGGAGGCTGCTGGGTGCGCGCGGGCTTGGCCGGATCGACCGCTCCTGGCCACGGCTGCAGGCGGGGGGCCAAGGCCGAGTCCTTGCGCAGGGGCGGTTCCGAACCGCTCTCGAGCAACAGGGGCCGCGGATCGGGACTGCCTTCGAACCGGACCCCGAACATCTCGGCGGTCTCCCTTTCGTGCCAGAGGGCACTGGGAAAGAGATCCGCGACCGAAGCCACCGGAGCCGGGGCGCTGACCAGGTGGGATCGGGCGGGTTCGGCGCTGCGCAGCACACACGCGGTGATGATCACCGCACCGTCGTCATCGATGGCGCTCAGCCAGTCGAGGACGTCGAAACCCTGCTCGCGCAACGCCAGGAGTTGCTCCCGCCAGGTCATGCCAAGGCCTCCAGGACGGCGTCGCGCAATGCCTGCGGCCGGGGCGGACACCCGGGAACCAGCACGTCGGCAGTGATCCCCTGCTCGACCGCGTAGGAATCCCAATACGGTCCGCCGGACAGCGTGCACACCCCGTAGGCGACGATCAGCCGGGGCTGAGGGACCGCGGCGATCTCGCGAGCCACCAAGTCGGCGGCCGCGCGGGTCACGGTGCCGGCAACCACGACGACTGTGGGCCCCTCGATGCCCGCCAACTCCTCGCTGGCCCGGATGGCTTCCGCACTGCCGGCCTCAACCCCACAGCAGGCGAGATTGAGATACCGGACATCCACGCAAACGACTGTATTGCCCCACAGGTACCGTAGATCCATGCACCACGCCTCAACCGATCGGCGATGTTCCCACGACGCATAGGGTTGCGTTGGCCCGCACCCCGGAACCTGCCAGATACTTGAATGAGGAATCAACAGCAAGGATAGACGTGGTTAACGCCCTACCGAAGAAGACCGTCCGCCTCAACCGGGTCATCGTTCGTTTCGCTGGCGACTCCGGCGACGGCATGCAACTGACCGGGGACAGGTTCACCTGGGAGTCGGCCGCCAACGGCAACGACCTGTCGACGCTGCCCGACTTCCCGGCCGAAATCCGCGCCCCACAAGGCACTCTGCCGGGCGTCAGCGCGTTCCAATTGCACTTCGCAGACCACGACATCCTGACCCCAGGCGATGCCCCGGACGTGCTGGTGGCGATGAACCCCGCGGCGCTGATGGCCAGCCTGCCGCTGCTCAAACCGGGTGCGGAGATCATCGTCAACACCGACGAGTTCACCAAACGCAACCTCACGAAGATCGGCCTGGCCGTCAGCCCTCTGGACGACGGCACGCTATCCAACTACTCAGTGCATCCGGTGGGTCTGACGTCGTTGACCGTGGAAGCGCTGGCCGGTTCCAGCTTGGGCAAGAAGGACGCGGAGCGGGCGAAGAACATGTTCGCCCTCGGTCTGCTCAGCTGGCTCTACCACCGCGACCTCGAGGCCACCGAGAACTTCCTGAGTGACAAGTTCTCGCGCAAGCCCGAGATCCTCAAGGCCAACATCACCGCCCTGCACGCCGGCTACAACTACGGCGACACCACTGAGGACTTCGTGGTCCGCTACGAGGTCGCGCCGGCACCCATGCCTGCCGGCACCTACCGCAACATCAGCGGAAACCTGGCGCTGTCGTACGGCCTGATCACTGCGGCCCGCCGAGCCGGCCTCCCGCTGTTCCTGGGGTCCTACCCGATCACCCCGGCCAGTGACATCCTGCACGAACTGAGCCGGCACAAGGGTTTCAACGTCACGACCTTC